>RFTJ01000001.1 GCA_009923495.1 Actinomycetota bacterium | reverse complement strand
TCGTGTGGATTAGCTGTCCGGCACCGACAAAAAGCCTGAAATACGAGGGTTTTTGCTAGAAAAATTCCTGCATTGGACAGCGGCAACCGCCTCTAGGTATGCTGTAAGTTCGCCATACCCAAAAACAGACCATTCATCTGCCCTGTGCATTTGACGGGGTCTATTTTGTTGTGGCTTCATGCTCGTACGTTCGGAAGGAACACCCTTGGCATCCTCGCGCTCAACTTCCCGCAGTTCCACTGGCCCAAAGCGGGTCTCTTTCGCCAAAATTCGTGAGCCACTAGAAGCTCCGAATTTGTTGGCGCTGCAGATGGAATCATTTGACTGGCTTCTTGGCAACGATGCGTGGAAAGCTCGCGTCGCTGCAGCCCTTGAATCCGGCAACACTGAAATCCCGCAGACCGCAGGTCTAGTCGATGTGTTTGCTGAAATCAGCCCGATCGAAGATTACAACGGCCAGATGTCGCTAACTTTCTCTGAACCAGGTTTCGATGATCCGAAGTACACCGAAGATGAATGTCGCGATAAAGACCTAACTTACTCACAGCCACTTTATGTGAACGCTGAATTCATGAACAACGAAACTGGCGAAATCAAGAGCCAGACCGTGTTCATGGGTGATTTCCCACTTATGACCAAGATGGGCACTTTCATTATCAACGGAACCGAGCGGGTAGTTGTTTCACAGTTGGTTCGCTCACCTGGTGTTTACTTTGAAAGCTCGATTGACAAGTCATCTGACAAAGATGTCTTCACCACCAAAATCATTCCAAGCCGCGGTGCTTGGCTTGAGTTTGAAATTGACAAAAAGGATATCGTTTCTGTTCGCATTGATCGTAAGCGCAAGCAGCACGTAACCACATTTCTCAAGGCTCTTGGTCTTACCAATGATGACATCCGGACTCAGTTCGGTGCTTATGAATCAATGATGAGCACCTTGGATAAAGACACCACTACGACACAGGATGAAGCCCTACTCGATATCTATCGCAAACTTCGTCCAGGTGAACCACCAACTGTTGAAGCCTCGCGCAGTCTGCTGAATAATTTCTACTTCAATCCCAAGCGCTATGACCTTGCAAAAGTTGGTCGTTACAAAGTCAACAAGAAGCTTGGTCTAACCACCGATCCAACCAAGACCGTCCTTGAAGTTAGCGACATCCTTGCAACTATCGAATATTTGGTTCGTCTGCATGCGACAGAAACTGAGTTCCAGTCGACCCGTGGCACAACTCGGGTAGAAGTCGATGACATCGATCACTTTGGTAATCGTCGTCTTCGCACCGTTGGCGAATTAATCCAGAATCAGATTCGCACCGGCCTATCGCGCATGGAGCGCGTAGTTCGCGAGCGTATGACCACGCAGGATCCAGAAGCGATTACTCCGCTTACTTTGATCAACACCCGTCCAGTTATTGCAGCAATCAAAGAGTTCTTCGGAACTTCACAGTTGTCACAGTTCATGGATCAGACCAACCCACTTTCAGGTCTAACCCACAAGCGTCGCTTGTCAGCGCTTGGTCCGGGTGGACTTTCTCGTGAGCGCGCCGGCTTCGAAGTTCGCGACGTGCACCCTTCTCACTACGGCCGTATGTGCCCGATTGAAACCCCTGAAGGTCCAAACATCGGTCTGATTGGTGCGCTCTCAACCTTTGCGCGCATTAATGCATTCGGCTTTGTCGAGACTCCATACCGCAAGGTGTCCAAAGGTAAAGTAACTGACAAGATTGAGTACTTAACTGCAGATGAAGAAGACTTGCACGTTATTGCGCAGGCTAATTCACTTCTGAATGACGACAACACTTTTAAAGACCAGCGCGTTCTGGTTCGCAAAAAAGGTGGAGAAGTTGACTATGTGACTGGCGACGAAGTTGACTTCATGGATGTTTCACCTCGTCAGATGGTCTCTGTTGCCACTGCAATGATTCCGTTCCTTGAGCATGACGATGCAAACCGCGCGCTCATGGGCGCAAATATGCAACGTCAGGCGGTGCCATTGCTCCGTGCTGAAGCTCCCTATGTTGGAACCGGTATGGAGTACCGCGCAGCTAAAGATGCTGGTGATGTAATCGTTGCTACTGGTAGTGGCATTAATCAGCGACTCGTACAGGATGACGTACTTTCTTCGATCCACATTGAAGAACATGAAATTGATGCTCGCGACACCAAACTTGGTCCAGAGGAAATCACTCGCGACCTACCAAATCTTTCCGACGAAGTTCTAGCCGACCTCGACGAACGCGGAATCATTCGCGTTGGCGCCGATGTTGTGCCAGGCGACTTGTTGGTTGGCAAGGTAACACCTAAGGGTGAGACAGAGCTAACTCCCGAAGAGCGTTTGCTTCGCGCAATCTTTGGTGAGAAGGCGCGTGAAGTTCGCGACACCTCACTTAAGGTTCCGCATGGTGAATCCGGCAAGGTCATTGGAGTTCGGGTGTTCTCTGCCGAAGACGGCGATGAACTAGCCCCTGGCGTAAATCAAATGGTTCGCGTTTACATCGCCCAGAAGCGCAAAATCACCGAAGGTGACAAGTTAGCCGGTAGACACGGCAACAAGGGTGTAATCGCCAAGATTCTTCCACCCGAAGATATGCCATTTTTGGAAGACGGAACTCCAGTTGATGTAATTCTGAATCCACTTGGTGTTCCAGGCCGTATGAACATTGGCCAGATTCTTGAGTTACATCTCGGTTGGATTGCATCACAAGGCTGGGAAATCGAAGGCGAACCGGATTGGGCTGAAAACTTGATTAAGTCAGGAAACAAGTCAATCGAGCCACGCACTCGTTTGGCCACCCCAGTCTTTGATGGCGCGCGTGAAGAAGAAATCACCGGCCTGCTCTCATCAACTTTAAAGACTCAAGAGGGGCTAACTTTGGTTGGCGAAAATGGAAAGGCCAAATTGTTTGATGGTCGTTCCGGAGAGCCATTCCCTGGTGAAATTTCAGTTGGCTACGCCTACATCTTGAAGCTACTGCACTTGGTAGATGACAAGATTCACGCTCGCTCAACCGGTCCTTACTCAATGATTACCCAGCAGCCACTTGGTGGTAAGGCACAGTTCGGTGGACAGCGTTTTGGTGAGATGGAAGTTTGGGCACTCGAAGCATACGGTGCTTCATACGCACTCCAGGAACTGCTCACCATCAAGTCTGACGATGTGCTTGGTCGCGTTCGCGTTTATGAGGCCATCGTTAAGGGCGAGAACATCCCTGAACCAGGTATCCCTGAGTCGTTCAAGGTTCTGATCAAAGAAATGCAGTCCTTGTGTCTCAACGTCGAAGTACTTTCAAGCGATGGTCAAGCAATCGAATTGCGCGACACTGCTGAAGAAGTCTTCCGCACCGCTGAAGAACTAGGTATCGACCTGTCACGCCGCGAGGCGCTCAGTGTCGAAGAAATCTAATCTTCGCGTAAGTATCCGTCCCCAAGAGTTTTAATAGAAATAGAGGAAACAAAGTGCTAGACGTAAATGTCTTCGACGAATTGCGAATCGGTCTTGCTGGTGCTGAGCACATTCGCGCCTGGTCGCATGGTGAAGTAAAGAAGCCAGAGACCATCAACTACCGAACCTTAAAGCCTGAGCGTGATGGACTCTTCTGCGAAAAGATTTTCGGTCCAACTCGTGACTGGGAATGTTACTGCGGTAAGTACAAGCGCGTACGCTTCAAGGGCATCGTTTGTGAACGATGTGGCGTTGAAGTAACCCGCTCAAAAGTTCGCCGCGAGCGCATGGGTCACATCGAACTTGCTGCTCCAGTAACTCACATTTGGTACTTCAAGGGTGTGCCAAGCCGTCTGGGTTACCTGCTAGACCTCGCACCAAAAGACTTGGAAAAGGTTATCTACTTCGCTGCCTACATGATTACCGAAGTTGATGAAGCAGGTCGTCGTGAAGACTTGCCAACTTTGGAAGCTCGCTTAGGCGAAAAGAAGAAGAACCTCACCAACAAGCGCGATGCCATCATTAACGAGCGCCTACAAAAGATGGAAGAGGACCTAGCCGAACTTGAAGCCGAAGGTGCCAAGGCTGACACCAAGCGTAAAGTTCGTGAATCTGGTGAACGCGAGATTGCTAGTGTGCGCAAAAAAGCGGACGCTGAAATTGATCGTCTCGACAAAGTGTTTGATCGCTTCCGCACACTTAAGGTGCAAGATCTTGAAGGTGACGAGATTCTTTACCGTGAAATGCGTGAAGGCTACGGTCGGTACTTCAAAGGTGGCATGGGTGCTGCCGCTATCCAGCATCGTTTAGAAACTTTTGACCTACTTGGCGAAGCGGAAAAGCTAAAGGAAATCATCGAACACGGAAAGGGCCAGAAGAAGACCCGTGCGCTAAAGCGTCTCAAAGTGGTTAACGCATTCCTAGCCACTGGTGGTTCACCAGCAGCTATGGTGCTTGACGCTGTTCCAGTTATTCCACCAGATCTACGTCCGATGGTTCAGCTTGATGGTGGCCGTTTCGCTACCTCAGACTTGAACGATTTGTACCGTCGCGTTATCAATCGCAACAACCGTTTGAAGCGTCTTCTTGATCTTGGCGCACCTGAAATCATCGTCAACAACGAGAAGCGCATGCTTCAGGAATCTGTTGATGCATTGTTCGACAACGGTCGCCGTGGTCGTCCAGTAACTGGTCCGGGTAACCGTCCGCTTAAGTCACTTTCAGACATGCTTAAGGGTAAGCAGGGTCGTTTCCGTCAGAACTTGCTCGGCAAGCGCGTTGACTACTCAGGCCGTTCGGTAATCGTTGTTGGTCCACAGCTCAAACTGCATCAGTGTGGTTTGCCAAAGCAAATGGCACTTGAACTTTTCAAGCCGTTCGTCATGAAGCGCTTGGTTGATTTAAATCACGCACAGAACATCAAGAGTGCAAAGCGCATGGTTGAGCGTCAGCGATCAGTTGTCTGGGATGTCTTGGAAGAAGTTATTACTGAACATCCTGTGCTACTTAACCGCGCACCTACCCTGCACCGCTTGGGTATTCAGGCTTTCGAACCACAGTTGATTGAAGGCAAGGCAATCCAGATTCACCCACTCGTATGTACCGCGTTCAACGCTGACTTCGACGGTGACCAGATGGCTGTGCACGTTCCATTGTCTGCAGAAGCTCAGGCTGAAGCGCGCGTCTTGATGCTTTCGACGAATAACATTTTGTCGCCAGCGAATGGCCGCCCAATTACCTCGCCGACTCAGGACATGGTTCTAGGTTTGTACTCGCTTACTCGTCATCAAGCTGGTGGCCTAGGTGAAGGTCAAATTTACAGTTCGGTAGCAGAGGCAGTAATGGCCTACGACATTCACAATCTTGGCCTGCAGAGTAAGGTAAAGATCCTCTTTGCCGATGTTGTGCCACCGGCCGATGAAACTCCAGAGGGCTGGAATCCTGGCGACAGTGTTGTCCTAGAAACGACCCTTGGCCGAGCGCTATTCAACGAAGCCTTGCCTGACAACTACCCATTTGTTAACACTGAAGTTAAGAAGTCAAAGCTTGGTGAAATTATTAATGACTTGGCTGAGCGTTATCCTAAAGTCCAGGTTGCTACCACTTTGGATGCGCTGAAGGAAGCCGGATTCCACTGGGCAACTCGCTCTGGCGTAACCATCTCCTTTGCTGATGTCGTGGCTCCTGATTCAAAGGGTGCCTTGCTTGCTGAAGCAGAAGAAAAAGCTGAGAAGATTCAGAAGCAATACGACCGCGGTTTGATTGCTGACTCTGAGCGTCGTCAGGAACTGATTGAAGTTTGGACAGATGCAACAAGTCGAGTTGCTGAAGCCATGACCGCAAACTTCCCAGTAACCAACCCTGTCTGGATGATGGTGGATTCGGGTGCTCGTGGAAACATGCTTCAGATTCGACAGATTGCAGGTATGCGTGGTCTGGTGGCTAACCCGAAGGGTGAGATCATTCCGCGACCAATCAAGAGCAACTTCCGTGAAGGCTTGTCAGTACTTGAGTACTTCATCTCGACTCACGGCGCTCGTAAAGGTTTGGCCGATACTGCGCTTCGTACCGCTGACTCGGGTTACCTAACTCGACGACTAGTTGACGTTTCACAGGATGTCATCATCCGTGAAATTGACTGCGGAACTGATCGTGGTTTGGCAAAGAGCCTGACCGATAGTCACCTTGATACCTCAATCGCATCTCGCTGTTTAGCGCAAGATGTTGTTGCTGGCGGTAAGACACTTTATGCCGCGGGAACTGACATCGGCATCCTTGATGTTGACGCGATTATTGCAGCTGGAATTGAAGAAGTTAAAGTTCGCTCAGTTCTTACCTGCGATAGCCGCTACGGTACTTGTGCGAAGTGCTACGGCCGTTCACTTGCAACTGGAAAACTTGTTGATATCGGTGAAGCTGTAGGTATCATTGCTGCTCAGTCGATTGGTGAACCTGGAACCCAGCTAACTATGCGTACCTTCCACACCGGTGGTGCGGCAGATGGTGGCGACATTACCCACGGTCTACCTCGCGTTGTCGAATTGTTTGAGGCACGTACTCCGAAGGGCGTTGCGCCGATCAGCGCAGCTACCGGACGTATCCGTATTGATGAAACCGATAAGGCTCGTAAGATCGTGGTCATTCCAGATAATGGTGACGAAGAATTGTCATATGCAATTCCACGCCGGGCAAAGCTGGCCACAATTGATGGAACACGGGATGGTCGAACGCTTGCTGATGGTGACACTGTGCAAGCCGGTCAGCCGCTATTGCTTGGAAAGCCCGATCCAAAGGAAGTTTTGCGTATTCGCGGTCCACGCCAGGTGCAGATTCACCTTACTGATGAAGTTCAGGAAGTTTATCGCTCACAGGGTGTATCTATTCACGATAAGCACATCGAAGTAATCGTGCGGCAGATGCTCAAGCGCGTAGTTATCGTCGAGCAGGGTGACTCACAGTTCCTAACCGGTGAACTTGTTGAGCGCACCGCTTACGAAAGTGCGAACCGCCAATTGGTTACCGAGAATAAGGGCAAGTCCGCATCAGCTCGTCCAGAGTTGATGGGTATTACCAAGGCTTCTCTTGCAACCGAATCATGGTTGTCGGCTGCATCGTTCCAGGAGACCACTCGTGTGCTTACTGACGCTGCAATCAATGGCAAGAAAGATCCATTGCTTGGCCTAAAGGAAAATGTCATCATCGGTAAGTTGATCCCTGCTGGTACTGGACTTCCGCGCTATCGCAATGTCAAAGTTGAACCAACCGAAGAAGCCAAGGCTGCAGTTTATGCAACCATGAGTTCTTTTGACGCTTATGAGATTGCTGATTTCGGCACCGGCACCGGCGAAGCTGTCCGCTTGGATGATTTTGAATTAGGTCGCTCCAACGCCTAAGTAAAAATTTAAATGGGGTCGAGTGCAAACTCGGCCCCATTTTTATGAAAATTTGTTTTTGCAAAATCTGTGCAGTTGAAAAATCTATTCAGGCAATGCAAAAGATTATCGGCAATAATTTTCACATGCGTCAGATACAACTCTTAGTTCGTCGACTGCACGTTGACAATATGACGCTTACTACTACTCGCTGTAGTTAAGACCACTAGTTCACGAAGCAGTTGTCAGTTTTTCTGGGCAACTAACTAGTGGTCTTTTTGCATACTAATTCAATCGCAAACTAACTAATTCAGTAAAGGGAAAACTATGTCAGTAACTGACGAATATTTGGAAAACAATCGCAAGTACGCCGAAACATTCACTGGTCCGCTACCACTACCGCCAGCGCGCAACATTGCTGTTGTGGCCTGCATGGACGCTCGACTAGATGTCTACGGCATCCTAGGTCTCGGGCAGGGAGAATCACATGTCATTCGTAATGCCGGTGGCGTAGTAACTGATGACGAGATTCGATCATTAGCTATCAGTCAGCGGTTACTTGGAACCAAGGAAATCATCCTGATTCATCACACTGATTGCGGAATGCTTACTTTCACCGACGATGGATTCAAGAAATCAATCCAGGATGAAACTGGCATCAAGCCAGAATGGGCTGCTGAAGCCTTTGAAGATCTGGATACAGATGTGCGACAGTCAATAGCTCGCATTAAGAACAGTCCATTCATTCCACATACTGACCAAGTGCGCGGCTTTGTGTTTGATGTGGCAACCGGACTCTTAAACGAAGTCGAATACGCGCAGTAGCAAAACGAAAATCAGCCGCAAGCTAGCGCCTGATCATCGTAACCGAGCAAAATATGGGGTTAGAACGTGGTTCTGGCCCCATATTTCGGTTTTGCCACCAAAATCCCTGCAAACATTGAATTTTATGGCGGTTTTTGCTCACCCTGGTAATGTTTATTCAGCCAGTTGCCGGCGCGACACGCCGCAGCTCATTTTGGCCCGATATCTCGTTTTGACCTGCTCGGACTTAGTAGGTAGTGTTTTCCCTTGTGCCCAACGAAAGTTGGGTCTCGCACCTATGCCTAGGGCTTCCCCAATGGGGCAGAACTTGCCGACATGTGCTCAATTGATTGAGAATGCGGTAAAGATTTCTGCGAATTGGGCGACACACCCGACCGCGTGGGTCGCAGAAGCGGGAAGCAATTCCAACTCACAAAAACAAAACAGTTGTTCCAACGCAACCGCGTTGGACTTCGAAAGCTAAGGAGTAAGTGTGCCAACAATCCAACAGTTGGTCCGTAAAGGTCGACAGGATAAGGTCACCAAGAACACCACCCCTGCCTTGCAGGGTAGCCCTCAGCGCCGTGGTGTTTGCACGCGTGTCTATACAACAACGCCTAAAAAGCCAAACTCGGCTTTGCGCAAAGTTGCTCGCGTGCGTTTGACCAGCAAAATCGAAGTCACCGCTTACATTCCAGGCGAAGGCCACAACTTGCAGGAGCACTCAATCGTGCTTGTCCGCGGTGGTCGTGTGAAGGATCTTCCTGGTGTTCGTTACAAGATTATTCGTGGCGCACTAGACACCCAAGGTGTTAAGAACCGCAAGCAAGCACGTAGCCGCTACGGCGCGAAGAAGGAGAAGAGCTAATGCCACGCAAAGGTCCTGCTCCTAAGCGACCCGTCGTTATTGATCCGGTTTACGCCTCACCAGTTGTAACCCAACTTGTTAACAAGATTCTTCTTGATGGCAAGAAGTCAACTGCCGAATCAATCGTCTACGGCGCACTAGAAGGTTGTCGCGAGAAAACTGGTACCGATCCAGTGCAGACGCTTCGCCGCGCATTAGAAAATGTTCGCCCAACTCTTGAGGTCCGTAGTCGTCGAGTCGGTGGCGCTACCTATCAGGTTCCAGTCGAGGTAAAGCCTGGCCGAGCTAACACCCTTGCTCTTCGTTGGTTAGTTGGTTACTCACGTGCACGTCGCGAGAAGACCATGACCGAACGCTTAATGAATGAAATTTTGGATGCTTCTAACGGCCTAGGTGCTGCTGTAAAGAAGCGAGAAGACACCCACAAAATGGCAGAGTCCAACAAGGCCTTTGCTCACTACCGCTGGTAATCACGAGAAAAAGAGACAGACAAAGTGGCAACTGAGACCTCACTCGACCTCGTCAAGACCCGAAACATCGGGATCATGGCGCACATTGACGCGGGCAAAACTACCACCACCGAGCGCATCCTGTTCTACACCGGTATCAATTACAAGATTGGTGAAGTTCACGAAGGTGCAGCAACCATGGACTGGATGGAACAGGAGCAAGAGCGCGGCATCACTATTACCTCTGCTGCAACCACTTGCACTTGGAAAGACCACACCATCAACATCATCGATACACCCGGTCACGTTGACTTCACTGTTGAAGTTGAGCGATCACTTCGAGTACTTGATGGCGCGGTAGCCGTATTCGATGGCGTTGCCGGTGTTGAGCCACAGTCCGAGACTGTATGGCGTCAGGCGAATAAATACAACGTTCCTCGTATTTGCTTCGTAAACAAACTTGATCGCACAGGCGCAAGCTTCTTTATGTGTGTTGACATGATTAAAGAGCGTCTTGGCGCAAACCCACTCGTCCTTCAGCTGCCAATTGGTGCGGAGGGCGATTTCATTGGTCTAGTTGATTTGATTCGCATGCGGGCAATGGTTTGGCGTGGCGAAACTGCAATCGGTGAAGATTATGTTCTTGAAGACATTCCGGCAGATTTGCAGGATCAAGCAGACGAGTACCGTCACGCAATGCTTGAGACCATCGCGGAAAACGATGAAACATTCATGGAGAAGTTCTTCGAAGACGAAACTTCAATTACCGAAGACGAGATTCATGGCGCAATCCGTCGAGTATGTATCGCAGGTACTGCCGTGCCAATCGTTACTGGAACAGCTTTCAAGAACAAGGGCGTACAGCCAATGCTTGACGCTGTTGTTCGTTACCTACCTTCACCACTTGATGTGCCAGTAACTCTAGGCCACAAGCCAGGACATGAAGATGTTGAGATCGAGCGCACACCTAGCGATAAAGAACCATTGGCAGCGCTTGCATTCAAGATTGCGACCGACCCACACTTAGGTAAATTGACTTACGTCCGCGTTTACTCAGGTCGCCTAGAGGCTGGCTCACAGGTTCTTAACTCAGTTAAGGATCGCAAGGAGCGAATTGGCAAGATTTATCGAATGCATGCCAACAAACGCGAAGAAATTTCTTCAGTAGGCGCTGGCGACATCATCGCAGTTATGGGCTTAAAGGACACCACAACCGGTGAAACTTTATGTGACCCAAGCAATCCAATCGTTCTAGAGTCAATGACGTTCCCAGCACCGGTTATCTCTGTTGCTATCGAACCAAAGACCAAGGGTGACCAAGACAAGTTGGGTACCGCTATCCAGCGTCTTTCCGAAGAAGATCCAACTTTCCGCGTTCACACTGACGAAGAGACTGGCCAGACCATCATCGCGGGCATGGGCGAATTACATCTTGAAATCCTCGTAGATCGTATGAAGCGCGAATTCAAGGTTGAAGCAAATGTTGGCAAGCCACAGGTTGCCTACCGTGAAACCATCACCAAGTCAGTTGACCGAATTGACTACACCCACAAGAAGCAGACCGGTGGTTCAGGTCAGTTCGCGAAGATCCAAATCGGTATCGCGCCATTTAAGGCCGAAGCTGACGCCGAAGGCTCACAGACTGGGTATGAATTTGTCAACAAGATTACTGGTGGACGTATCCCACGCGAATACATTCCATCGGTTGACGCTGGCTGCCAAGAGGCTATGGAGAATGGCGTTCTTGCTGGCTACCCAATGGTTGATGTTCAGGTAACCCTGATTGACGGTGCTTACCACGATGTTGACTCTTCAGAACTTGCATTCAAACTCGCCGGTTCAATGGCATTCAAAGAAGGTGCGCGTCAAGCGGGCCCAGTAATTCTTGAACCGATGATGTCAGTCGAAGTAACTACCCCAGAAGATTTCATGGGAGATGTTATTGGCGACCTCAATTCTCGACGCGGCCAGATTCAGGCCATGGACGAGCGCCACGGCGCTCGCGTGGTCCGAGCTCTAGTGCCGTTGTCTGAAATGTTCGGCTATGTGGGAGACCTTCGTAGTCGTACTCAAGGGCGTGCGAGTTACTCCATGGAGTTCAACTCATACGCTCAAGTTCCTGCGAATGTACAGACGGAAATCGTCTCGAAAGCGCGGGGCGAGTAACGGCCCCACAGGCCAAAAAACCAAAATGATGGTCGAAGTGAAGGTCACATCGGCAAAAACCATCGGCACAAGGATCCAGGAGGACCCACAGTGGCAAAGGCGAAGTTCGAGCGGACAAAGCCGCACGTAAACATCGGCACAATCGGTCACATTGACCACGGCAAGACCACGCTGACTGCTGCCATCACCAAGGTGCTGCACGACGCATACCCAGACGTAAACCCATTCACGCCTTTCGATCAGATCGACAAGGCACCTGAAGAGCGTCAACGCGGTATTACGATCTCGATCGCTCACGTTGAGTATCAGACCGAGGTTCGTCACTACGCGCACGTTGACTGCCCGGGTCACGCTGACTACATCAAGAACATGATCACCGGCGCGGCTCAGATGGACGGTGCAATCCTCGTGGTTGCAGCGACTGACGGCCCAATGCCTCAGACCAAAGAGCACGTACTACTTGCTCGCCAGGTTGGTGTTCCTGCAATCGTTGTTGCACTAAATAAGTGCGACATGGTTGATGATGAAGAACTCATCGAATTGGTGGAAATGGAAGTTCGTGAACTTCTTTCTTCATACGAATTCCCAGGCGATGACATTCCAGTTGTTCGCGTAGCTGCTTTCCCTGCACTTCAGGGCGATGCAAAGTGGGCAGAGTCAATCCTTGAATTGATGAAGGCTGTAGATGACTACATCCCAACACCAGCTCGTGAAACTGACAAGCCATTCTTGATGCCAGTTGAAGACGTATTCACGATCACTGGTCGTGGCACCGTTGTTACGGGTCGTATCGAGCAGGGCATCATCAAGGTCAACGAAGAAATCGAAATCGTTGGTATCCGCCCAGACGTACAGAAGACCACCGTTACCGGTGTTGAAATGTTCCGCAAGCTTCTTGACGAAGGTCAGGCTGGCGAGAACGTTGGTCTTTTGCTTCGTGGAACCAAGCGTGAAGATGTTGAGCGCGGCCAGGTTCTTTGCAAGCCAGGTTCAGTGACCCCACACACCGAATTCGAAGCACAGGTTTACATCCTGAGCAAGGATGAAGGTGGCCGTCACACTCCATTCTTCGACAACTACCGCCCACAGTTCTACTTCCGTACCACGGACGTAACTGGCGTAGTTAAGTTGCCATCAGGAACCGAAATGGTTATGCCTGGCGACAACACCGAAATGTCAGTAACTCTGATTCAGCCAATCGCTATGGATGAAGGTCTGCGTTTCGCTATTCGCGAAGGTGGCCGCACCGTTGGCGCAGGCCGAGTTGTAAAGGTTATCAAGTAACAAATTTGGTGAGCTGCGGTGGCTCGCAAGAGTCACCGCAGCATCCAATCAGTAAGACAAGTTAAGACAAACAGGCAGTATCTACAGAAAAGGACGGTCAAGCCAAGATGGCTGGACAGAAAATTCGTATCAGGCTAAAGGCCTACGATCACGAAGTTATTGATTCATCGGCACGAAAGATTGTCGAGACGGTAACCCCTACTGGCGCGAAGGTTGCTGGGCCGGTTCCACTGCCAACTGAGAAGAACGTGTACTGCGTGATTCGCTCACCGCACAAGTACAAGGATTCTCGCGAACACTTTGAGATGCGTACCCACAAGCGCCTCATTGACATCATTGACCCAACACCAAAGACGGTTGATTCGCTGATGCGTCTTGACCTGCCTGCTGGTGTTGATATCGAGATTAAGCTCTGACGGGATTAGAGAAACATGGCTACCGATAAGAAGGGTCTACTCGGCGAAAAGCTGGGCATGACTCAGGTATGGGATGAGAACAATCGCATTGTTCCAGTTACCGTAATTAAGGCAGGACCTTGCGTCGTGACTCAGGTGCGTACACCTGAAGTCGATGGCTACAGCGCTGTGCAGATTGCATTTGGCCAAGTAGATCCACGCAAAGTAACTCAGCCACAATTAGGGCATTTTGCAAAGGCTGGCGTCACGCCTCGCCGTCACTTAATCGAACTTCGTTTTGATAACGCTTCCGAGTACACCCTCGGACAAGAACTTGGTGCAGATACTTTCGAAGCCGGAACCACCATTGACGTAACTGGTGTTACCAAAGGTAAAGGTTTTGCTGGAACTATGAAGCGCCACGGATTTGCTGGCGTAAGTGCTTCACACGGTGCGCACAAGAATCACCGCAAACCCGGTTCAATTGGCGCTTGCGCAACTCCTGGCCGAGTATTCAAAGGTGTGCGCATGTCTGGCCGCATGGGTGGTATCAAGCAGACAACTCAGAACTTGCAGGTCCAGGCAGTTGACGCCGAAAAAGGCATCATCTTGATCAAAGGTGCAATTCCAGGTCCTACCGGCAGCGTAGTTCTACTTCGCACTGCAGCGAAGGGAGCATAACCATGACTTCAGTAGACGTTAAGACACCAGAAGGCACAAAAGCTGGCAAGGTTGAATTACCTGCAGAACTTTTTGATGTGCAGGCAAATGTTGCACTTATTCATCAGGTAGTAGTTGCCCAGCTTGCTGCTGCTCGCAGTGGTAACCACGACACCAAAGACCGTGGTGAAGTAAGCGGATCAGGTAAGAAGCCTTTCAAGCAGAAGGGAACCGGTCGCGCTCGTCAGGGCTCGATTCGTGCTCCGCAGTACCGCGGCGGTGGCGTGGTCCATGGACCAACACCTCGTGATTACTCACAGCGCACCCCGAAGAAAATGAAAGTAGCTGCTCTTCGTGGGGCACTTTCAGACCGCGCTCGTAATGGTCAAGTTCACGTTGTTTCAGCAATTGTTGAAGGCGAAAACCCATCCACCAAGAGTGCACTAGCTGCATTAGCAAACATTTCAACTGCTAAGAACATCTTGGTCGTCCTAGACCGCACCGAAGTCGTTTCAGCGGTTAGCTTGCGCAACGCACAGAATGTACACGTATTAGTTGTCGACCAATTGAACACCTACGACGTACTTATCAGCGATGATGTTGTATTCACCAAGGCTGCGCTTGAAACCTTTATCGCAGGTCCAGCTCGCGGCAAGTCCGTTACCGCAGTTGCAACTTCTGCAGAAGTGGAGGCGTAAGTCATGAAAATCGCAGACCCACGCGACATTCTTTTAGCACCAGTCATTTCAGAAAAGAGCTATGCGCTTCTTGATGAAAACAAGTACACATTCGTTGTTCGCCCAGATGCCAACAAGACTCAAATCAAGTTGGCCGTAGCCGAAGTTTTCGGGGTAAAAGTCACCGGCGTGAACATCATCAACCGCCAGGGCAAGCGCTTGCGCACTCGTACTGGCTTTGGCAAGCGCCCAGACACCAAGCGAGCAATCGTAACCGTGGCAGCTGGCGACCGTATCGACATCTTTGGTGGACCAGTTAGCTAACTGGACCAAGACAGAATAGGGACAAATTCATGGGAATCCGTAAGTACAAGCCGACTACACCGGGCCGTCGTGGCTCAAGTGTTGCCGACTTCGTCGAGATCACCCGGTCAACACCGGAGAAGTCACTCGTACGCCCGTTGCACAGCAAAGGTGGTCGTAACAGTTCAGGTCGCGTAACTGCTCGCCATCAAGGTGGCGGCCACAAGCGTGCCTACCGCGTTATCGACTTCCGTCGTGCCGACAAAGATGGTGTACCGGCAAAAGTTGCACACATTGAGTACGACCCAAACCGCACGGCTCGCATTGCCTTGTTGCATTACGCAGACGGGGAAAAGCGTTACATCATTGCCCCAAATAAGTTAAAGCAAGGCGATCGCGTTGAAACCGGTCCAGCTGCTGATATCAAGCCAGGTAACAACTTGCCTCTTCGCAACATTCCAGTAGGTACCGTTGTGCACGCAATTGAACTTCGCCCAGGTGGTGGAGCAAAGATTGCTCGAAGCGCAGGCACCAGCGTCCAGTTGGTAGCAAAAGATGGACCTTACGCACAGTTACGAATGCCATCAGGTGAAATCCGTAACGTTGACGCTCGTTGCCGAGCAACCGTTGGTGAAGTTGGCAACGCCGAGCAGAGCAACATCAACTGGGGTAAGGCTGGCCGTATGCGTTGGAAGGGCAAGCGCCCAACCGTTCGTGGTGTCGCCATGAACCCAGTAGATCACCCACATGGTGGTGGTGAAGGCAAGACTTCTGGTGGACGTCACCCAGTTAACCCAGCTGGTAAGCCAGAAGGTCGCACCCGCGCGGCCAACAAGGCCAGTGACAAGATGATCGTTCGTCGTCGCAAGACCGGCAAGAAGCGCTAGGAGTTGTTGCAGTGCCACGTAGTTTGAAAAAAGGTCCGTTCATTGATGGTCACCTACAAAAGAAGGTTGATGATCAGAACGCTAAGGGAACCAAGAATGTAATCAAGACTTGGTCACGTCGCTCGGTTATCTCGCCTGCAATGCTCGGTCATACCTTGGCTGTGCATGATGGTCGCAAGCACGTTCCAGTTTTTGTTACCGAAGACATGGTCGGTCACAAACTTGGTGAATTCGCACCAACTCGTACCTTTAAAGGTCACGTGAAGGACGATCGTAAGGCAAAGCGCAAGTAGTGCATTCGCACTGGTTGCCTAGAGAAGTTTTTGAAGTAGAGAGAGCAAGGGGACACTGATGGAAGCCGCCGCAATTAACTCGGCGCGTGCATCGGCACGGTTCGTACGCGTTACGCCGCAAAAGGCGCGACGTGTCATTAACCTGATTCGCGGCATGTCGGCCACTGAGGCACAGACATTGTTACGTTTCGCGCCGCAAACTGCAAGCGAGCCGATTGGCAAAGTACTAGATAGTGCTGTTGCCAACGCCACAAACAACTTCAACTTAGATCCCCGCACCTTGGTGATCGCTGAAGCATATGTCGATGAAGGCCCAACCATGAAGCGTTTCCGTCCTCGCGCTCAGGGTCGTGCTGGAGCAATTATGAAGCGCACAAGTCACATCACTGTCGTTGTCGAATCAGTTGAAACTAACTCCGGAAAGAAGGGTTAATCGTGGGTCAAAAAATTAACCCCTATGGTTTCCGCCTAGGCATCACAACCGATTACCGCTCAAAGTGGTTTGCAGATTCACAAAAGAAGGGCGAGCGCTACCGCGATTATGTCGCAGAGGATGTAAAGATTCGCGAACTTATGTCACAGGGTATGGAGCGTGCAGGTATTGCCCGAGTCGAAATCGAGCGCACCCGTGATCGTGTTCGCGTTGACATTCACACTGCTCGTCCAGGAATTGTTATCGGTCGCCGTGGTGAAGCAGCCGATGTACTTCGTGGCCGTTTGGAAAAACTAACTGGCAAACAGGTTCAGCTAAACGTTCTAGAAGTCAAGAATCCTGAGGTAGATGCTCAACTTGTTGCTCAGGGAGTGGCCGAACAGCTCTCAAGTCGTGTTTCATTCCGCCGTGCCATGAAAAAGGGTATGCAAAGTGCTCTCAAGTCCGGCGCTAAAGGCATTCGTATTCAAGTTTCCGGTCGTCTTGGCGGCGCTGAAATGAGTCGTCGCGAGTTCTACCGTGAAGGTCGTGTTCCATTGCACACACTTCGCGCTGATATTGATTACGGATTCTACGAAGCACGTACCACATTCGGTCGAATTGGCGTCAAGGTTTGGATTTACAAGGGCGATGCCCTTGGCTCGCGTGCCGAACGCGAGCAAGCTGCGGCTGCTGCTCGAGCTGGCAAGACTCCTCGCACTGCGCGCGCACCACGCACAGAGACCTCCGCACCTGCTGCAGAACCAGTAGCAGCTGCTGTAACGGAAGGGGCATAATCGTGTTAATTCCACGTCGCGTTAAGCACCGTAAGCAGCATCACCCTGATCGCTCAGGCGCATCCAAGGGCGGCAATGCTGTCACTTTCGGTCAATGGGGTTTGCAAGCACTAGAGCCTGCATACGTAACCAACCGTCAAATTGAGTCTGCTCGTATTGCCATGACCCGTCACATTCGCCGTGGTGGAAAAGTTTGGATCAACATTTATCCAGATCGCCCACTAACCAAAAAGCCAGCTGAAACTCGAATGGGTTCTGGTAAGGGTTCACCTGAATGGTGGGTCGCCAACGTTAAGCCAGGTCGCGTGATGTTCGAAATCGCGTTCCCTAACGAAAAAGTCGCTCGCGAAGCGCTGACTCGTGCAATGCACAAATTGCCGATGAAGTGCCGCATTGTGGCCCGAGAGGAAATCTAATGGCTACCACATCAACAAATGACTTGCGTGGACTTGCCAACGACGAATTGATTTCGAAGTTGCGCGAAGCCAAAGAAGAGTTATTCAATCTTCGATTCCAGGCTGCTACTGGTCAGCTTGAGAGTCATGGTCGGTTGCGAGTTGTTCGCAAGGACATCGCTCGCGTGTACACCGTTATGCGTGAACGCGAACTCGGCATCACTCCAGTTGAAAGCAGTGAGGTAAGCGCATGAGCGAATCAGTAGAGCGTGGCGACCGCAAGGTCCGCGAAGGTCTAGTTATCAGCGACAAGATGGACAAAACCATCGTGGTAGCTGTTGAAGACCGGTTCAAGCATCCGCTGTACGGCAAAGTTGTTCGTCGCACTAGCAAGTTGAAGGCGCACGACGAAACCAACAGTGCTGGAATCGGCGATCGCGTTTTGTTAATGGAAACTCGTCCACTAAGTGCAACTAAGCGTTGGCGCATGGTCGAGATTCTCGAGAAGGCCAAGTAAGGGTAGGGGAGAAAAGTGATTCAGCAAGAGTCGCGACTTCGCGTTGCCGACAACACGGGAGCCAAGGAAATCTTGGTTATCCGCGTGTTAGGTGGTTCAGCGCGTCGCTACGCCGGAATTGGTGACATTGTTGTTGCCACCGTTAAGGATGCAATTCCTGGCGGCAACGTAAAGAAAGGTGACGTCGTTAAGGCAGTTGTCGTTCGCACAACCAAAGAACGTCGTCGTCCAGATGGTTCTTACATCAAGTTTGACGAAAACGCAGCCGTGATTTTGAAGGCCGACGGTGAACCACGCGGCACCCGTATCTTCGGCCCAGTTGGTCGTGAGCTTCGCGATAAGAAATTCATGAAGATTATTTCTCTAGCACCGGAGGTTTTGTAATGAAAATCAAATCTGGTGATGAAGTTCTAGTAATTGCAGGCAAGGACAAAGGCGTTCGCGGCACTGTTCTTTCAGTAGATGCAGAAGCTAACAAGGTAATTGTTGAGGGCGTAAACCGCATTAAGCGTCACGTCCGTCAAACAACCACTGCTCGTGGCGCGGTTGTTGGTGGCATCGAAACTGTTGAAGCTCCAATTCATGTTTCAAATGTGCAGCTAATCGTTGATGGCAAACCCACTCGTGTCGGTGCGCGCCGCGACGAGGTAACCAAGACTCGCGCTGATGGAACAACTTACGAAGGTTCTCGTGGCGTTCGCGTTGCTCGTCGCACTGGAAAGGACATCTAATGTCGACATCAACAACTGAGATTCCACGTCTTAAGGCGCGTTATCGTTCCGAGATTGTTCCTGCGCTTCAAGCAGAGTTCAACTTCTCAAACCCTATGCAGGTTCCTGGTCTTACAAAGATCGTTGTCAACATGGGAGTTGGCGAAGCTGCTCGTGACTCAAAATTAATCGAAGGTGCAATTCGCGACTTAACTGCAATCACTGGCCAGAAGCCACAGGTAACTAAGGCTCGCCTCTCGATTGCCCAGTTCAAACTTCGTGAAGGTATGCCAATCGGCGCCCATGTAACGCTTCGCGGCGATCGTATGTGGGAGTTCCTAGATCGTTTGTTAACTCTTGCATTGCCTCGAATCAGGGACTTCCGTGGTCTGTCAGCAAAGCAGTTTGATGGCCGTGGAAACTACACTTTCGGTTTGACTGAGCAAGTTATGTTTCACGAAATCAATCAGGATTCAGTTGATCGTCAGCGCGGTATGGATATCACGCTAGTTACTTCAGCTGCTAACGATGACGAAGGCCGGGCGTTGCTAAAGCAACTGGGCTTCCCATTTAAGGAGGCATAAGCCATGGCAAAAACTGGTCTACGCAATCAAGCAGAACGCACTCCGAAATTCAAAGTGCGTGGTTACACCCGATGCCAGCGTTGTGGACGTCCACATGCTGTATATCGCAAATTCGGCCTTTGCCGCGTGTGCTTCCGTGAAATGGCACATCGTGGTGAACTTCCCGGCATTACAAAGAGTTCCTGGTAAACAACAACACACCGTAGGTCCCGAGCGGATACCGCGGTGAGAAGGGCGAAAAGCCAATGACAATGACCGATCCGATTGCGGACATGCTAACGCGTGTGCGCAATGCTAACTCGGCTCACAAAGAGTCGGTATCTATGCCGCACTCCAAGATTAAAGAGCATATTGCTGAGATCTTGAAGCGTGAAGGTTACATTGCTGATTTCAGTGTTGCTGATGAATTAGTCGGCAAGAGTCTGAACATTGCACTCAAGTATGGACCAAACCGCGAAAAATCAATCGCTGGTGTTCGTCGTGTGTCAAAACCTGGTCTGCGGGTTTATGCAAAGAGCACTGCATTACCTCGCGTACTTGGCGGACTTGGTGTGGCAATCATCTCTACTTCAAGTGGCCTATTAACTGATCGTCAGTGCGAATCGAAAGGTGTAGGTGGGGAAGTCCTCGCCTACGTCTGGTAAGGCGGATCTGAGATGTCACGTATCGGCCGTTTACCAATTACCGTGCCAAATGGTGTTGAAATCACCATTGACGGTTCGCAGGTTTCAGTTAAGGGTCCAAAAGGTGCCCTATCACACATCGTTGCTGAGCCCATTGAAGTTAAGCGCACTGAAGAAGGACAAATTGTTGTCGAGCGTCCTAATGACGAGCGCGATAGTCGTGCTCTCCATGGCCTCACACGCACCCTGATTTCAAACATGATTGTTGGTGTCACCGATGGTTACACCAAGACATTGGAAATCTCAGGCACTGGTTACCGTGTTGCACTAGCCGGCAGTTCGCTTGAATTCGCCCTTGGTTTCAGCCATCCAGTGAAAGTAGATGCGCCAAATGGCATCAGCTTTAGCGTTGAGACTCCAACACGTTTTCATGTATCCGGCATCGATAAGCAGCTAGTTGGCGAAGTTTCAGCAAACATTCGCAAACTTCGCAAGCCCGATCCATACAAAGCAAAAGGTATTCGTTATCAAGGCGAAGTTATTCGCCGCAAGGCTGGAAAGGCAGGTAAGAAGTAATGTCTGTCGTCGCCAAATTAGGTTCAGGCAATAAGAAAGCTGTTGCCCGCAAACGTCGTCATTCTCGTGTTCGCAAGAAAGTGAATGGCACTGCAGCGAGGCCACGCTTGGTCATCACCCGCTCTGCTCGCCACGTTTTCGTGCAGGTCGTTGATGATTCAATTGGTCAAACTTTAGCTTGCGCTTCCACCATGGAAAAGGATTTGCGAGTAGCTTCTGCCGCAAAAGCTGACAAGGCTCGCGAGGTGGGCAAACTAGTTGCCACCCGCGCGAAAGCTGCCGGCATCGATACCGTGGTTTTTGACCGCGGTGGACACAAGTATCACGGTCGCGTTGCGGCCCTAGCAGATGGCGCCCGCGAGGGCGGCCTAGAGTTCTAGGAAGAGGGAAACGAGTTATGGCCGGAAATCAGCGTGGCGAAGGTCGGGAAAACGACCGTCGTGACCGTCGTGATGGCGATCGCCGTGGGGCAGCCCCTGCGGAAAAGAGTCCATTTATTGAGCGTGTTGTAACCATCAACCGTGTGTCCAAAGTAGTCAAGGGCGGTCGTCGCTTTAGCTTTACTGCCCTAGTCATCGTTGGTGATGGCAATGGAAAAGTTGGTGTTGGGTACGGTAAGGCAAAAGAGGTACCTGCTGCCATTGCTAAAGGTGTAGAAGAAGCAAAGAAGAACTTCTTTGATGTTCCGCGTATCCAAAGCACAATTCCACATCCAGTACAGGGCGAAGCTGCAGCAGGTGTTGTCATGCTGCGACCAGCTGCTCCTGGTACGGGTGTGATTGCTGGTGGACCAGTGCGTGCGGTACTTGAATGCGCCGGCATCCATGATGTTTTGAGTAAGTCACTTGGCTCAGACAATGCAATCAACATTGTGCACGCAACTGTCGCGGCGCTTCAGTTACTTGAACGCCCAGAGCAGGTTGCTGCCCGACGTGGATTGCCAGTTGAAGATGTTGCTCCAGCAGCACTACTTCGAGCAAATGCTGAAAAGGTTGGTGCGTAATGGCTGCACAGATCAAAGTAACTCAGATTAAGTCTGAAATTGGTGGTAAGCAGAATCAGCGCGATTCCCTTCGCTCACTAGGTCTAAAGCGTATTGGTGATTCAGTTGTCAAGGATGCTCGTCCAGAAATCCTTGGCATGGTCAATGCGGTCCGTCATCTGGTCACTGTCGAGGAGGTCAAATAATGACTCTCAAGGTTCATCATCTACGTCCGGCTCCAGGTAGCAAGACTGCTAAGACTCGTGTTGGTCGTGGTGAAGGTAGCAAAGGTAAAACAGCAGGTCGCGGTACCAAAGGTACAAAGGCTCGCTATCAAGTGCCAGAGCGTTTTGAAGGTGGCCAGATGCCACTTCACATGCGCACCCCGAAGTTAAAGGGTTTCAAGAATCCATTTCGGGTTGAATTCCAGGTAGTTAATGTTGCTCAGCTCAATGCCCTGTTCCCTCAGGGTGGAGATGTGACAATCCTTGACTTGGTCAAGGCAGGCGCAGTTCGCAAGGGTGAGTTGGTCAAGGTGCTTGGCCAAGGAGACATCACTGTCGCGGTTAACGTAACTGCTAATGCATTTTCAGAGTCAGCAAAGAACAAGATCGTTGCTGCTGGCGGCTCTGCTACTACGATTTAATTGTCATAACTCAAACACTGGGAGGCACCAATGCTCAGCGCATTCGCTGCGGCGTTTAGAACACCGGACCTACGTAAGAAGTTGCTCTTTACCCTAGGCATCATTGCGTTATTCCGCACTGGTTCCGTGGTCCCAACTCCTGGTGTTAGTTACACTGCAATTCAAACCTGTTTGGCGAAGGTACAGGACAACACGATTTACGGATTAATCAATCTGTTCAGCGGTGGCGCACTTTTGCAGTTGTCTGTTTTTGCTCTGGGCATCATGCCTTACATCACCTCAAGTATCATCATTCAGCTACTTACTGTGGTCATTCCCCGATTGGAAACTCTGAAAAAAGAAGGACAGTCAGGACAGGCAAAAATTACGCAGTACACACGCTACCTAACGATCGGTTTGGCAATTCTGCAGTCAACAACAATAATCACCTTGGCGCGAACGAAAGGTCGATTGTTCTCGGGCTGTGATGAACAGTTAGTCCCAAATCAGACGATCCAGATTTTGCTAACCATGGTTGTGGTCATGACGGCCGGTACCGCATTAATTATGTGGCTTGGTGAATTGATTACTGACCGTGGCGTCGGTAACGGTATGTCAATCTTGATTTTTACATCGATCATTGCTACTTTCCCCGGTCAGCTAATGAACATCTTCAAGATCGATGGCGCCTTTAAGTTTGTTGTGACTTTACTTATTGGATTTGCGACCATAGCTGCTGTGGTTTTCGTTGAACAAGCCCAACGACGGATACCAGTTCAGTATGCAAAGCGTCAGATTGGTCGTCGCTCGTACGGCGGCACAGCAACCTATTTGCCAATTAAGGTAAATATGGCTGGGGTAATTCCAGTGATTTTCTCCTCGTCACTGCTTTACCTGCCTGATTTAGTTGTTCAACTCTCTGGCTCGCAAGCAGGTTGGGCACAGTGGATTCTCACATACTTTGCACCAGGACGTCAGGCTTACTTAGTTGCTAACTTCCTATTGATTGTTTTCTTTGCCTACTTCTATGTCTCGATTACATTTAACCCAGACGATGTTTCAGATGACATGAAAAAGTACGGGGGATTCATTCCAGGAATTCGTGCCGGCAAGCCAACTTCGGATTACCTTGCCTATGTCCTGAATCGAATTACCCTGCCAGGCGCGCTTTACCTTGCTTTGATTGCAACGATTCCATACATCGCCTTTGACTTACTTGGCGTTGGCCAGAGGTTCATCTTTGGTGGCACCAGCTTGCTAATTATGGTCGGTGTCGGCCTTGATACCGTCAAGCAAATTGAGAGCCAGTTGCAGCAACGCAATTATGAAGGTTTCTTGAAGTAATGCGTTTGCTCATTATGGGCCCGCCCGGAGCAGGAAAAGGTACGCAAGCGGCCGTTATCGCTAAAGAATTTAATATTGCCCACATCTCAACAGGCGATTTATTCCGGGCGAACTTGTCACAAGGAACTCCACTGGGACTTGAGGCAAAGAAGTATATGGATGCTGGCGAATATGTTCCAGATTCAGTAACAAATGACATGGTGCGCGATCGACTTTCAGGCGATGACATCGCAAATGGATTTTTACTTGATGGGTACCCACGAACTGTGGCCCAAGTTGCTGAACTAGACCAGATGCTCGGTGACTCAGGTTTGAATAAGGTCCTAGTGCTAACCGCGGACACCGAAGAAGTTGTTGGCCGACTCCTAAATCGCTCATTACAACAAGGTCGTACTGATGACACCGAAGAGGTAATTCGACGACGACTTGAAGTTTATGAGGAGCAAACCGCACCACTAATTGATCTCTACTCAAAGCGGGGGATTTTAGTCTCGGTAAATGGACTGGGTTCAGTTTCTGAGGTTTCCGGCCGAATCCGTTCAGTACTAAGCGCGTAACGACCATGCTCGGTCGAAAAAACAAAATTGAAATCAAGTCGCCTGCGCAAATAGACCTAATGCGCAAAGCAGGTTTGGTTGTGGCGGAAACCTTGAGCCGGTTGAAAGTAGAAGCTCAGCCAGGTGTGACGACAAATGACTTAGATCGAATTGCCCGAGAAGAGCTCAAGCGCACCGGAGCAGACTCATCATTTCTTGGCTATTACGGCTACCCAGCAGTGATTTGTGCATCAGTGAACGATGAAGTAGTCCATGGTATTCCCAACGACCGCGCACTCCAAGAGGGTGACATTCTTTCGATTGACTTCGGAGCAATTGTGCAGGGCTGGCATGGTGATGCTGCTATCTCCATTGAAATCGGAACGTGTGCCGACAATGTAGTTCGGTTGAGTGCAGTAACCAAGGCGGCGCTTTGGTCAGGACTAGCCAAAGCAATAGTCGGTAATCGACTCAGTGACATCAGTAACGCCATCGAAAATACGATTCGAAGTGCGGGCGACTACGGAATTTTAGAAGAATTTGTCGGCCACGGAATTGGTAGCAAAATGCATATGGAGCCGTCCGTACCAAACTTTGGTCCGCCTGGAAAGGGCCCCGAGTTAATTTCGGGGATGGCGATTGCAATTGAGCCAATGGTTACCCTTGGCGAACGACATGTACACACACTTGATGACGATTGGACTGTTGTAACTGACGATCATTCTTGGGCTAGTCACTGGGAACATACTGTTGCGATAACCGAAGATGGACCGTGGGTGCTTACCGCTCTAGATGGTGGCGGTCAGTTTTTCGCCGCAAACTCAATTCCTAGTCCGGCAATGTCACGCGCCTAATTGTTCGAGATTTTTGCAGCTAATTAAGAAATAGAATTGCTGTAATTGGTGACTGCTTTTAGATTGCGACTTTGGTAATCTAGGCTCGAACTAACCAAGGAGACACTGGTGGCTAAAAAACTTGCAGATCTGTCTAAACCAGAACTGCGTAGTGAAATTACTAAATCAGTGTTTGTTGTCTTTGCATTCAGTGCAGTTTCGATTGCGATTTTTTTTACTATTCCGTATGACGGCATGGTTAGAAGTAATCAAGCCGTGCTTCGTCTAATTGTCGGACTTGGATTACTTGCACTAGTTGTTGTGCTTTTAGTTCGAAGAATCAGAAGTGCGCCACTTCCGCAGCTAAAGGCACTAGAAGCCCTTGTCGTTGTGCTGATGAAATTTATCTGTTTATTTGCTGGCACCTATCTAATGGTTTCGCATTTTGATTCGTCTGCATTTGATGAGCCGCTCACACATGTCTCTGCTCTTTACTTCACCGTAGTAACTTTTGGCACAGTTGGATTTGGCGACATAGTTGCGCAGTCTGATTTTGCCAGACTGCTAGTGAGTGTCCAGATCATCCTTGACTTCGTGTTCATTGCCGCGATTTTGCGTGCACTCATTGCGGTTGCCCAGCAGAGTTTACAATTAGCTCAAGACGGGTAAAACTGCCAATTTTCGGCATTTTTCCTTGATTTTTATTGCCCGATTTCCCAATTTGCAGGGTTTTACCGTAAAGTCTTGCTTTGGCTCTCAGTAAATTCTGAAGCCAAGTCCAAGGAGTGCAAAAACCTTTATGGCCAAAAAAGACGGCGCCATCGAACTCGAAGGCACCATCATTGAGTCACTTCCGAACGCTATGTTTCGGGTAGAACTTGAAAATGGTCACAAAGTTCTTGCACACATTTCAGGCAAGATGCGGATGCACTACATCCGGATTTTGCCAGACGACAAAGTGATTGTGGAACTGTCTCCATACGATCTGACTCGTGGACGAATTGTGTATCGGTACAAGTAAGCAGGACGGAAATAGTGAAGGTTAATCCCTCAGTAAAGCCAATGTGCGATAAGTGTAAAGTCATTCGTCGTCATGGTGTCGTCATGGTTATTTGTGAGAACCCACGCCACAAGCAGCGTCAGGGTTAATAGATACATCAGACGATTCACCCGATCCCATCGAGTACGCGTGCGTGCTGTGGTGGACGGCACCTCTAGGTGATCAAAGGCTGGAGATCTTGTCAGGCGGCAAGAACCGGTGAATCGTGCCAAACCTTTGACATGAAAAGAAATGAGTAACGCCTGATGGCACGCCTTGTTGGTGTTGATTTACCACGCGAAAAGCGTCTAGAGATCGCACTTACTTACATTTATGGCATTGGCCCTACTCGCGCGGATGAAATCCTCGCGGCTACCGGCATCAGCCCAGATTTGCGCGTCAAGGATTTAACTGACGAGCAGCTAGTCCCACTTCGTGAATACATCGAAGCAAACTTCAAAATCGAAGGTGACCTTCGCCGTGAAGTTCAAGCTGACATCCGTCGCAAAGTTGAGATTGGTTCTTATCAAGGAATCCGTCATCGTCGTGGCATGCCTGTCCGTGGACAGCGCACCCACACAAATGCCCGTACCCGTAAAGGTCCAAAGAAGACCGTGGCTGGAAAGAAGAAGGCGACTAAGTAGTCGACCTGCTTCCCCGAGAACTAGGAAAAGGAACCAATGCCTCCAAAGAAAGCTGCTGCAGCGGGCGCTAAGAAGATCCGCCGCAAAGAGAAAAAGAATGTTGCCGTGGGCCAGGCCTACATTAAGAGCACATTCAACAACACAATCGTTTCAATCACCGATCCAACTGGAGCGGTTATCGCTTGGTCATCTGCAGGTCAGGTTGGCTTCAAAGGTAGCCGTAAGAGCACTCCATTCGCCGCTCAGATGGCAGCGGAAGCTGCTGCCAAGCGTGCAATGGAACATGGCATGCGCAAAGTAGATGTATTTGTCAAAGGTCCAGGCTCAGGCCGCGAGACCGCCATTCGTTCACTTCAGGCAACTGGCCTTGAAGTTGGCACTATCCAAGACACCACCCCAGTCCCGCACAACGGTTGCCGCCCACCAAAGCGCCGCCGCGTCTGACGATTCGATAGTAGGAGAGTAAAAACTAATGGCTCGTTATACCGGAGCAGACTGCAAGCGTTGCCGTCGCGAAAAGACCAAATTATTCCTCAAGGGTTCAAAGTGTGAATCACCAAAGTGCCCAATTGAGTCACGTCCTTACCCACCGGGCCAGCACGGCCGCAACCGGGCAAAGGAATCAGAGTACTTATTACAGATGCGTGAGAAGCAGAAAGCTGCACGTATTTACGGCGTGCTGGAAAAGCAGTTCCGTAACTACTATGAAGAAGCTAGCCGCAAGCACGGCAAGACTGGTGAAAACCTGCTTCGCATCCTTGAATCGCGTCTGGACAATGTCGTTTACCGCGCAGGCTTCGCAAAGAGCCGCGATATGGCTCGTCAGGTTGTCCGCCACGGCCACTTCTTGGTAAATGGCAAGAAGGTTGACATTCCGTCTTATCGAGTAAGCCCGAATGATGTCATTCAGCTTCGTCCAGCTTCCGTCGAGCTAACCCCATTCCAGGTTGCTTATGCGGAAATTGGCGACCGTACCGTACCTGCTTGGTTGGAAGTTATTCCAGCTGGCATGCGCATCTTGGTTCACTCATTGCCTGCTCGTGAAGTAATTGACACGCAGGTACAAGAACAGCTAATCGTCGAACTTTACTCCAAGTAAAAACACAAACTGCGACTTCAAATAGTGGTTGTCGCTGGAAGGAAGAAACTGTGCTGATCTCAGTCCGCCCAGAACTAACTGAAGAAAAAATAAGTGAAACCCGTTCACGCTTCACCCTTGCTCCGCTAGAGCCAGGGTTTGGCTACACCTTGGGTAACTCGCTTCGCCGTACCCTGCTTTCGTCTATCCCGGGCGCAGCAATCACCAGCATCAAGGTCGAAGGCGTATTACACGAATTCACAACTGTTGAAGGTGTCAAAGAAGATATCACCGAACTTATTTTGAACCTCAAGAATCTTGTAGTTTCATCACAGTTCGATGAGCCGGTTGAATTGTACTTGCGCAAGCAGGGACCAGGTGCGGTAACTGCAGCTGATATTCAGCCGCCAGCAGGCGTAGAAATTTTCAACCCAGACTTATACATTGCAACCCTCAATGGCAAGGGCAAGCTTGACATCCAGATCATTGTTGAGCAAGGTCGTGGCTACGTGTCAGCGGCCAACAACAAGGCAAGCGGTGGAGAAATCGGCCGAATCCCGGTTGATTCAATCTACTCACCAGTACTTAAGGTGATGTACAAAGTTGAGGCTACTCGTGTTGAGCAGCGAACCGACTTTGATTCACTAGTTCTTGATGTCGAGACTAAAGGTTCAATAAGCCCGCGCGACGCTGTTGCTTCAGCTGGGGCAACGTTGGTTGAGTTGTTTGGCTTAGCCCGTGAACTAAATGTTGATGCCGAAGGAATCGAAATCGGCCCATCGGTTGTTGAGCAGTTTGATGCCGGCCAGCTGAGTATGCCTGTTGAAGCATTGGACCTGACCGTTCGCTCATACAACTGCTTAAAGCGTGAGGGCATCCACACTGTTGGTGAATTGATCACCCGCAGCGAAGCTGACTTAATGGACATTCGTAATTTTGGCGCAAAGTCAATTGACGAAGTTAAAGACAAGTTGGCGTCGATGGGAATTGCACTCAAAGATAGCCCTCCCGGATTTGACCCAAGTCAGTATGCAAGCGCTTATGACGAGGACGAATACGAAGACGAAGTTGTTTTCTCTGATGCGCCTGCTGCACCAGCAGTTGCCAGCGAAGACATCGCCGATGACGATCAGAGATTTGCTGAGGACGAGCAGCTCTAAGAGCACTCGTACTCGGTTAAGTGACAGGAGAAAAAAATGCCAAGGCCAGCTAAAGGCGCGAGAATGGGCGGAAGCGCTTCACATGAGCGTCTGATCCTTGCAAATCTTGCAACTGCATTATTTGAGCATGGTCGCATCACTACAACTGAGGCAAGGGCTCGCCGCCTACGCCCAGTTGCTGAGCGTCTAGTAACTTTCGCAAAAAAAGGTGACCTGCACGCTCGTCGTCGGGTATTGACAGTTATTCGTAATAAGGATGTTGTCCATACCTTGTTTAGCGAAATTGGTCCACGTTTCGAAAACCGTCAAGGTGGCTACACTCGCATCGTAAAGATTGGACCACGTAAAGGCGATAACGCACCTATGGCTGTTATTGAACTTTGTGAGCCACTGGCCGAAGCAGTAGTTCGTGAAGCAACTGCAGCAACTAAAGTTGCTGCCAAGGCACCGGCTGTAACTGAAGCTGTTGAATCAGAAGTAGTTGAGACCGAAGCTACTGATGCAGTGGAAACTGAAGTCGCTGATGTTGTGGATACTCCAGAAGCGGAAGCAGCCATTGAAGAAGTTGAAGCAATCGAAGCTGAGACCGCCGAGGAAGTAACCGAGGAAGCTGCAGAAGAAGCAGCGGCTGAAGTTGCAACTGAGGAAGTCGTCCCAAGCACCGACTCAACCGGCACTGAAACAGAATCTAAAGACAGCGAAAGCTAAATAATTTAAGTAATTTTCATGAATGAGTCCCTCGTCGCATCTGCCGATGAGGGACTCATTCGGTTACGAGCCACTTTGGCTTACGACGGCAAAGATTTCCGCGGCTGGGGTAGCCAACCCGATCAGCGCACAGTTCAAGATACGGTTGAGCAGGCAATAGCTCAGGTACTTCGGCTGCCGAAAGTGACCGTGCAATGTGCAGGTCGCACCGATGCTGGGGTGCATGCTCGCGGACAAGTTATCCATTTCGACATTCCAGCTCCAATGCCACACGAACCAGCTGATCTTGCCTACAAATTCAACTCAATCTTGCCCGAGGATGTGGCCTTCCAAGAGATTCAAGAAACTACATCAGATTTTGATGCTCGTTTCGCTGCCACTTCTCGGTCTTATATTTATCTGATTTACCAAGGAGCGCCTAATCCACTCTTGCGATTCCATGCCCATCGCTGCTGGCAACCTTTGGATATTGACTTGATGCATGAAGCAAGTCAACTGCTGTTGGGTCTACACGATTTTGCAAGCTTCTGTCGAAAGCGCGACGGTAGCACCACGATTCGCACGTTGCACCAATTTGACTGGTCGCGGACAAAGGATGGCTTGATTCGGGCAGATGTTACCGCTGATGCTTTTTGCCACTCTATGGTGCGCGGTCTTGTCGGCGCGGTTCTGGCTGTAGGCGAAGGTAAGCGAACCAAGGATTGGTTAGTCGACTATTTAGAAGGCAGAGAAAGGTCAACGGGTCTGTTTATTGCTCCTGCACTTGGACTGACCCTAGACAAAGTTGACTATCCAGAGCCGGCCAAGTACGCGCACCGCATCACTCAAACTTTAAGAATGCGAGATTTAGATGGGCCATATTGAGGTGGCACATCTAACCCATACCCTGCCAAACGGTCGCATTCTGCTTCTTGATGTCTCGTTCCGAGTGGGAGAAGGTTCAGTTACCGCGCTTATCGGTGCAAACGGCTCTGGGAAAACTACATTGATGCGAATGATTGCGGGAGATACTCCCGTGCAAGAAGGTTCAATCACGCACACCGGATCACTAGGTGTAATGCGTCAATTCGTTGGTCACATGACTGACGGAACGGTTAAAGATTTATTGCTGACTGTTGCCCCTAAAGCAGTGCGTGAAGTGGCCAAACGCATCGAAAAGTCGCTTCAAGAGATGACTGCTGACAGTACTGAGAAAAATCAAATGGCTTACGCACAAGCAATTTCAGATTGGACAGATGTTGGCGGCTACGATCTTGAAGTGCTTTGGGACGTTTGCACCATGAATTCCTTGCATCTACCATTTGAAATTGCGCAACATCGGGATGCCAGTACGCTCTCTGGCGGCGAACAGAAGCGGTTAGTTCTTGAAGCACTTTTGCGCGGTAACGATGAAGTTCTACTTCTCGATGAACCAGATAACTATCTCGATGTGCCCGGCAAGCAGTGGCTAGAGCAAGAGCTAAAAGCAACTAAGAAAACGGTTCTATTAATTAGCCATGATCGGGAGTTGTTGACGCAAGCGCCAACACAGATTGTGACCGTTGAATTAGGTAATGCCGGAAATTCGATTTGGACACATGGAGCTGGATTTGCCACATATGAGGAAATAAGGCGCGAGCGCTTTTCTCGGCTTGAGGAAATGCGTAGGCGTTGGGATGAAGAGCATCAGAAAATAAAGGATTTGGTTCAGATGTATGCCATCAAGGCCAAATACAATGATGGACTGGCATCTCGCCTACAGGCAGCTCGGACGCGACTACGTATGTTTGAAGAAATAGGTCCGCCACAAGCAATCCCGATAGAGCAGAAATTAAAGATGCGGATTAAAGGCGGACGCACCGGTAAACGAGCTGTTGTATGTACCGGGCTAGAACTTGTCGGCTTAGTTCAACCATTTGATGCTGATATTTGGTTCGGTGAACGCATTGGCGTACTAGGGGCTAATGGCTCGGGTAAGAGTCACTTCTTACGCCTGTTAGCTGCCGGCGGCACTTCGCCAGAGCTAGAGCATTTACCAGTGAGTGATCTCGATATCAGTCCGGTAAATCACAATGGCGTAGCGAAACTTGGAGCACGAGTGCGGCCAGGGTGGTTTGCCCAAACTCACCATCATCCCGAACTTGTCGGTCGGCACCTTCTCGAAATTCTGCATCGAGGCGACGAACATCGTGCTGGGATGCAACAGGAGGCCGCGGCTCGTTCTCTAGATCGTTATGGATTGGCGCAAGCATCTGAGCAGCTCTTCGATCAACTTTCGGGCGGCCAGCAAGCTCGTTTTCAAATCCTGCTCTTAGAGCTCTCGGGTGCAACACTCTTGTTGCTCGATGAACCAACCGATAACTTGGATTTGGAATCGGCACAAGCGCTGGAGTCGGCTCTGGATGCTTTCGAGGGAACGGTGCTTGCGGTAACTCATGATCGTTGGTTTGCAAAATCTTTTGATCGATTTTTGATTTTTGGCTCGGATAATTCAGTGCGCAGTTCTGATGACCCAGTTTGGGACGGATCATGATTAGCGGGGTAGCATCAAACAATGATTATTGAAACAGCGCAGATTGACATTGCCTCAGGCCAGGAATCTGACTTTGAAATGGCACTTGACGAGGCTAAGAATGTCCTGGCCAAGGCAAAAGGGTTTAAAGGTATTTCCGTGCACCGTGGTGTCGAACGTCCCAACGTCTATCTACTCACTCTCAAGTGGGACACGGTCGAGGATCACACCGTAGGTTTTCGCGAGTCAGATCTTTTTGTGCAGTGGCGCACCCTAATCGGCCCTTTTTTCGCCAATGCGCCCATTGTGGAGCACTGGGAACTGCTAAACCAATAGAAAAGTCTAAAAATCCTTGATTTTACGGGCTCATTTTGACCAAAGCCCATAACTACAGGTAATCTTTGAAGTCGCGCCCGTTTACCAAAGCGGGTTCGAAAGCTCAGTTGAGCACAACAAGTACAACAAAAGTAAGGCTAACAAGTGCGTACGTACACCCCAAAGCCAGGCGACATTACTCGCGACTGGTATGTCATTGATGCAACAGACATCGTGCTCGGTCGATTGGCATCTCAGGTTGCCAACTTGCTACGTGGAAAGCACAAGACCATCTTTTCATCACATATTGACACCGGTGACTTCGTAGTAGTTATCAATGCCGAAAAAGTCTCACTTTCAGGTTCAAAACTTTCCCAGAAGATGGATTACCGTCACTCTGGTTTCCCAGGTGGCTTGCGCGCAACTAACTATGCTGATTTGCTTGCTACCGACCCACGCCGGGCAATTGAAAAAGCAGTGAAGGGAATGTTGCCACATAACAAACTTGGCAATGCACAAATCTCAAAGCTAAAGGTTTACGCGGGTCCAACGCACCCACATGCCGCCCAAAATCCAAAGCCCTTCGAAATTACACAGGTCGCGCAGTAAGCGCTGAGTGAATTAGGTAGAAAGAGAAATCATGACGCAAAGCGATCTGGACACAGTTGAAGTGCTAGACACCGAAGAAGCATTAGAAGCGATTTCGGAGTACACAACCGAATCAGCACCAGCTCCGAAAGAAGCTCGCAAAGCTCCGGATAAGAATGGTCTTGCAACGGGTCGTCGCAAAGAAGCAATTGCTCGCGTTCGCTTGGTGCCTGGCACTGGACGCTGGACTATTAATGGTCGCACTCTAGAAGATTATTTCCCGAACAAGGTTCATCAGCAGTTAGTAAACGAGCCATTTAAGACTTTGAACTTCGATGGTGCCTACGATGTCATCGCGCGCATACATGGTGGCGGTAGTTCGGGTCAGGCTGGCGCTCTACGGCTCGGCGTTGCACGGTGCTTGAACGAGATTGATGTTGAAGGAAACCGTGGCGACCTGAAGAAGGCTGGCTTCTTGACACGCGATGCTCGCGTCAAAGAGCGCAAGAAGTACGGCCTTAAGAAAGCTCGCAAGGCGCCTCAGTACTCAAAGCGTTAATCAATGTCGTCACGCCTTTTCGGCACCGATGGCGTTCGTGGTCTTGCGAACGGCGAATTAACTGCATCTCTGGCTACCTCACTTGGCATAAGTGCTGCTCAAGTGTTGGGCGAACAAGCAAAGCTTTCAGCAACTACAAATGAACGGTTATTTGCCATCGTTGGGCGTGACCCTCGAGTTAGCGGTGAATTTCTCCAAGCAGCGGTATCCGCAGGCCTAGCTAGTGCTGGAGTTGATGTAGTAGATGTTGGGGTAGTGCCGACTCCAGCTGTGGCTTACTTAACCGATGTCACCGGAGCCGATTTAGGCGTGATGATATCAGCCAGCCACAATGCTATGCCAGATAACGGAATCAAGTTTTTCGCCCGCGGTGGCCACAAACTTGCAGACAGCATCGAAGATGACATTGCTTCGCACCTAGATAATCCGGGCGAACTACCAACTGGTGCTGCTGTTGGTCGCATAAGAGCGAACCATGACTTAGTTGAAAAATATCTTGACCATGTGCTGAGCAGTATCACGGCAGATCTTTCCGGACTTACCATTGTGGTTGACTGCGCGAATGGTGCAGCTTCGGTTATTGCTCCTGAAATTTATCGCCGGGCTGGTGCTCGGGTAGTTGCAATTCATAGTGAGCCGACTGGCTACAACATCAATGAAAACTGTGGCTCAACCCACATGGATGATCTGAAAAAAGCGGTGCTTGCACATAATGCCGATTTGGGAATAGCACACGATGGCGATGCCGACCGATGCTTAGCCGTTGATGCTGCCGGCGAACTTGTCGATGGCGATCAGATTCTTGCAATACTTGCAAATGGTCGTAAGCAGCGTGATGAGTTAGTTGGTGACACAGTCGTTGTCACTGTTATGTCTAATCTTGGTTTTACCCTGGCAATGCGTGAGCGAGAAATCGACATTATTGCCTCTGCCGTCGGCGATCGCTATGTCCTAGATGCCATGCGTGAAAGAGGTCTGACGCTTGGTGGTGAACAAAGTGGACACGTTATTCTGGCCGACTTCGCAACCACTGGTGACGGTCTCCTTACTGCATTACACATCATGGCTGAAATGAAGCACTCAGGTAAGTCGCTTGCTGAATTGGCTGGAATTGTCACCCGATTACCACAAGTTTTGATCAATGTGAAGAATGTGGATCGTACTGCAACAAACGCTCCAGCATTACAAGAGGCAATCGCCGAAATTGAAAATCAACTGGGTGATACGGGGAGAGTTTTACTTCGCCCGAGCGGTACCGAGCCGTTAATCCGAGTTATGGTCGAAGCTGCTACACACGAGCAAGCTGAACAGACCGCACAATTTTTAGCCACAGTCGTGCAAGAGCACTGCGCAATAAGCTAGTCGCTAGACTTGACATTATGTGTGGAATCGTAGGGTATGTAGGTAAGCAGCAAGCCAGCACAGTTGTAATTGACGGCCTTCGGCGCCTGGAGTACCGAGGCTATGACTCAGCAGGTGTCGCTATTGTGTCGGGCGGTGCCATCGAATCTCGCAAGAAAGCGGGCAAGCTCACCAACCTAGAGGCCGAGATTGAGCAGTTTCCGGTACCCCAGTCGCACACCGCAATCGGCCATACTCGTTGGGCTACCCATGGAGCGCCGAATGATGTTAATGCTCACCCGCACATCAGTGAAGATGGCAAAATCGCTGTAATTCACAATGGCATTATTGAGAACTTTGCAATCTTGCGTGATGAGTTACTTGCCAGTGGAACCAAATTGCGTAGCGAAACAGATACTGAAATCGTGGCACATCTGCTAGCCGATCAAATGCAAACTTCACAAAATCTGCCAAATGCAATGCGAGCAGTATGCCAGCGACTTACAGGTGCATTTACCTTGGTCGCAGTTGAGGCCAACACTCCTGATTTAGTTGTGGCAGCGCGGCGAAATTCGCCACTAGTTGTGGGGCGCGGCGTTGACGAAAATTTCTTGGCTTCCGATGTGGCCGCTTTTATTGCTCACACGCGCAATGCAATTGAACTTGGCCAAGATCAGATTGTTGAACTTTCAGCCACAGACGTGGTTATTACTGATTTTGCTGGCAACCCAGTGGCAGTGAATGAATACGAAGTCACCTGGGATGCTTCGGCAGCCGAAAAGAACGGCTACGACTTATTCATGCTCAAGGAAATAGCCGAACAGCCAAAAGCGGTGGATGACACTCTGATTGGGCGAATTGATTCTGAGGGCATCGTGAAGCTTGATGGATTAAATCTTTCGGATGAATACTTGCGTGACATCGACAAAATTATCATCTCGGCCTGCGGTACTGCCTACCATTCCGGCTTGATTGCCAAATATGCCATTGAGCACTGGACCCGAGTTCCTTGTGAGGTAGAGCTAGCAAGCGAGTTTAGATATCGTGATCCAATTCTTAACGCAAAGACATTGGTTATCGCAATCTCGCAATCTGGTGAGACCATGGATACCCTGATGGCAATGCGCTATGCTCGGGAACAAGGAGCAAAAGTATTAGCAATCTGCAATAGCAATGGCTCAACTATTCCACGTGAAAGCGATGCAGTCATCTACACGATTGCTGGTCCAGAGGTCGCTGTTGCTTCTACCAAAGCATTCCTAACCCAAATCGTTGCCTGCTATCTATTTGCCATGTATCTAGCGCAAGTGCGTGATACCCACTACGGCCCATCAAACGCTCAGTTGGCCCTGGAGTTGGGCCGAATGTCAGCCAAAGTTGATTTGGTGCTTGACACTACTGAAGGTGTTCGGGCGCTTGCCAGAGAATTTGTTGAAGCCCAGAGCGTCTTGTTTATTGGGCGAAGCGTCGGGTTCCCTGTCGCCCTTGAAGGTGCACTGAAACTCAAGGAACTTGCCTACATGCATGCCGAAGGATTTGCTGCCGGCGAATTAAAACATGGTCCGATTGCCCTACTTGAAGATGGACTACCCGTCTTCGTTGTTGTGCCCCCGAAAGAGGATGAGCTACACGACAAGATTGTTTCGAATATTCAGGAGGTGCGGGCGCGTGGCGCACGAACCATTGTGCTTGCTGAAGAAGATGATGAATCCATTAACGAGTTTGCCAATCACATCATTCGTTTACCTAAGTGCCCAGCCCTGCTTCAACCGCTAGTTGCGACTGTTCCACTTCAAATCTTTGCCTGTGAGATGGCAACTGTTAAAGGTTTTGATGTTGATCAACCCCGAAATCTAGCGAAGAGTGTCACGGTTGAGTAATAGGTGATTGTGGCGCGCTCACGCGACCGATTCCCCCGAAATTGTTGTTGTGCCATGGCGTGCTGATAGGACTAATCACAACTCCACGCTCTGGATTGGCTGCTTCAACGATTAAGCCAAATCCAATGTACATAGCCACATGCTGTACTCCATTTTGTCCATAGAAAACTAGATCACCAGGCAGTGCATCTGATATGTCGATGTGAATTGTGGAATTGAATTGTTGCCCGCTTGTTCTTGGCAACGAAATACCTGCTGCTTGCCAAGCTCGCTGCACTAATCCTGAGCAGTCAAAACTTTTTGGTCCGGTTGCCCCACGAACGTATGGTTTGCCAACCTGTAGTAGCGCATAAGCAATTGCTTTGTCCACTTGCAAACTTCTTGGCGGCGGGTCCAGTACCGGTTTTGGCAGAATTATTCGTTTTGGTGTCGGTTTCGCTGTTGCTACTGGAGATTTGCTGGAAGTTGGAGAGGCACTTGGCGAACCCGAAAATTTGGGACTCGGTGAGGTGGAAGGCTTCGCACTTTGACTCGGGTTCGCTTTAGGGCTTTTGCTCGGAGTAACCGAAGCCTTGGGAGTAGCTGAAACCTTCGGTTTTGTGGAGGCAGACGGCTTGGCGCTAGCCGAAGGAGAAGTTGTTGGTTTGGCTGAGATTAACCCAGAAGCTGTAGCCGGGCCAATTTGCATGAACGCAAGAATTGCAATTCCGATTGCGGAATTCACCAATGTGCGCTTCATGTGACTACTTTCAGTTGGGGGAAGGCAAGTGCCAGTAGACATCTCCACTTTATCGGGCAAAAACCGTTATTTTGTGAGCATTTTGCTGGAGTCGACTCATGTTTTGCGGACAAATTGGAAAAACCTAGCAAACAGGGCAAAGTTAACTTATGGCAATTGTGGGCATCGGTGTTGATGTGGTCGATTTGGACCGTTTTGAGCAGGTCTTGGAGCGCACCCCAAATATTATTGATCGATTGTTCACAAAGGTCGAACAAACTAGTGCGCAAGGTCATCAGTTGCCAGTGATGTCACTAGCTGGCCGATTTGCCGTAAAAGAGGCAGTAGCCAAAGCAATTGGTGCCCCGGCTGGTATGGAATTTCATGATTGCGAAGTCAGTAACGGTGGAGCGCCAACTGTGCGCATCACTGGAACAGTTAAAGCTGTGGCTGACGGTCTCGGAGTTACCCACTGGCATGTTTCACTGAGCCACGATGGTCCGGTTGCCGTAGCCTATGTGATTGCAGAAAGTCGCCCATAACCAGCACGGGCTAGTTGAGTAGGCGAGAATAGATTTATGACTACACCACATGCTCGGGCTGTGATTGATTTAGGTGCCTTGGCGGGCAATGTTGATTTTTTAACCAAGAAGTCTGGTGATGCAGCCGTAATGGCTGTAGTGAAAGCTGATGCATACGGTCATGGGCTAATCCCTAGTGCGCGAGCCGCGCTAGCAGGCGGCGCTACTTGGCTCGGCACAGCTCTCTATCAGGAGGCGCTCACTCTGCGAGCAGCTGGTATTTCAGCGCGTGTCCTTACTTGGCTTGGCACGGTAGATGATCAGTTCGCTGAATGCATTGCTGCTGATATTGATTTGGGTGTTAGCAGTAAACACACCTTGTTAGCCGTCGTTCAAGAAGCTCGCAAGCAAGGCAAAAGAGCACGGATACATTTCAAAATTGACACAGGACTAGGACGTAATGGTGCAACTGCCTCAGAATTAGAGCAGTTGATTGCGATAGCTGGCAGTGAGGCAGACGCAGTAAATTTGGTTGGCGCGATGTCGCATTTTGCCTATGCCGATGAACCAAATCACCCAACAATTGCTTCTCAGATTGCAAATTTTGAGCAGGCAGTCTCTTGGATATCAGCAGCTGGATTTGATCTTGAAGTAAAGCATTTGGCAAATTCAGCTGCAACGCTAACTCTGCCTGAAGCACATTTCAATTTAGTGCGACCTGGTATTGCAATCTATGGAATCACACCGGGTCTATCACTTGGCACGGCCAGTGAACTGGGGTTAAAGCCTGTGCTGTCATTACATGCATCAGTTGCCCTAGTTAAAAATGTTCCAGCGGGTAGTGGCGTCTCTTATGGACATACCTATCACACAAAGGCCCAGACTAATCTGGCCCTAATTTCTGCTGGTTATTCAGATGGCGTTCCTCGCGCGGCAAGCAACAAAGCCCCAGTTTTATTGCGCGGCGAGACTTTTAAGGTCGCAGGGCGGGTATGTATGGATCAGTTCGTCCTTGATGTTGGCGACTTACAAGTAAGTATCGGAGATGAAGCCCTGCTTTTTGGCGATCCACGGCGCGGTGAGCCGAGTGTAGAAGATTGGGCGATGGCGACTGACACTATTGGCTATGAAATCGTTACTCGACTCGGACCACGTGTTGAACGTCAGTACATCAACGTTCCGGATTGATGATGCTAGAAGTTTCCATAAATACTGCTGACGAAATGCGAGAACTAGGCAAGCAACTCGCCTCACAATTGAAAGACGGAGATGTCGTTGTGTTATCGGGATCACTCGGTGCTGGAAAAACCACATTCTCGCAAGGCGTTGGCGCAGGGTTGGGAATTTCGGATGCCATCACAAGTCCCACATACGTCGTTTGTCGCACTCATCGCCCTGGAAGTAAAAACCTTGCATTAGTGCATGTTGATGCCTATCGACTAAGCGTTACCGACGATTTATTGGACTTAGACATAGATTCAATTAATCCGCATGTGACTTTAATTGAGTGGGGCTTGGACTTCGTTCAAAAAGTCTCGCAAAGCTGGCTCTTGGTGGATATTCAACGTGACAACGAGAGTCCCGATGACCTCCCAGAATCTGGCCCCAGGACGGTCAAAGTTACCGCACACGGCCTCGAATGGCTTAATCGCAAGCTCGAGGTAAGGTTATGATCCTAGCAATTGATACCTCCGTAGGAATTTCGGTAGCAATCCATGACGGCACCGAGACAGTCAGTGAATTTTCAACAGGCCAACATGGCTCACAAGGAGAGCTGACTGCCAAGTACATCCAGTCGCTACTAGATGATGCAGACTGTTTTGCCAAAGATATTCGCACAGTGCTGGTGGGAGTTGGCCCTGGTCCTTTCACGGGGCTCAGAGTTGGCATTACAACAGCTCTGACATTTGCTCATGCCTTGCAAATTCCGGTACATGGTATCTGTTCTCTCGATGCAGTTGGATTTACCCAAAGTAAAGAATGCATTGTAGTTTCCGATGCAAGGCGCAAAGAGTTGTATTGGGCTCGTTATCAGGATCGAATTCGGGTGAGCGAACCGGCTGTCGATAAGCCGAATCAAATCTCGAATCTGTTGAATAACTTATCGGTCATTGGTCCTGCAGCTCAGATGTATCCTGAATTTTTTACTGGAGAACTTGTGGAATTGCGGGCAGGATTTCTTGCAGATCTATATGTGAGCGAACTTGCTGAGATTAAGCCAGTCCTACCCTTGTATTTGCGCAAACCAGACGCTGTTGAGCCAGTTGGAGTTAAGCAGGTTCTGCGATGAGCCTGGAACTTATGCCCATGAAGAGTTCAGATGTAAAAGAAGTCAAGGAACTCGAGGATGCACTCTTTCCAGTTGATGCTTGGACCGAGGAACTGTTCCACAATGAGTTAGCAGAAGTTGGCGTTTCCCGAGAGGTAATGGTTGCGCGTCTCAATGGCAAGATTGTTGGCTATGTTTCCCTTCGTTTCGTAGGAACTGATGGCGATGTAGTCACTATTGCCGTTGACACATCAGTACAACATCAGGGCGTGGGAACTGCCATGATGAATTGGCTTGAGTCAACTGCGTTTCAAAAAGGTGTTCGAGAACTTTTTCTTGAAGTGCGAAGTGACAACATTCCTGCCATTGCCATGTATCTAGCTCGGGATTTTGAGCGCATTGATCTGCGCCGGAATTACTACGCCACCGGTGTAGATGCTTATGTAATGCGCAAGAGGTTGCGACATGGCTGAACCATTAGTGCTCGGCATAGAAACTTCATGCGACGAAACTGGAATTGGAATTGTGCGTGGCACAAAGTTATTGGCCGATGAGATTGCCTCTAGTGTTAATGAGCATGCCAGATTTGGCGGTGTAGTCCCTGAGGTAGCAAGTCGCGCGCATCTTGAGGCAATGGTTCCAGCTCTAGAGCGAGCATGTGCCACTGCTGAGGTCAAGCTTGACGAAATTGATGCAATTGCCGTTACTGCAGGACCGGGTTTGGCTGGCGCACTCCTAGTTGGAGTAGCCGCTGCAAAATCTCTAGCAGTAGCACTGGGTAAACCCATCTATGGCGTTAACCATTTAGCAGCTCATGTATGTGTAGACCAACTAGAACATGGTCCATTGGTAAAGCCCAGCATCGCACTGCTGGTCTCTGGTGGTCATTCATCGTTACTCTTGGTTCCAGATATAACAGCGGAAATTGTTCCACTAGGGCAAACAATCGATGATGCCGCTGGTGAAGCATTTGACAAGGTGGCCAGAGTGCTCGGCCTGCCCTTCCCTGGCGGTCCTTACATTGACCAAGCAGCGCTAACTGGAAATCCAGAGGCGATTGATTTTCCCCGTGGCTTAACTAGCCCTAAAGATCTAGCCAAACACCGTTTTGATGTTTCATTTTCTGGCCTAAAGACCGCCGTGGCGCGCTGGGTTGAGCGCGAGAAATCAGCAGGAAATGCCGTATTGGTGAACGATGTTGCTGCTTCATTTCAAGAAGCAGTTGTTGATGTGCTACTGCGCAAAGCAATAGATGCCTGTCTAACCAATGAAGTTGATACTCTCATTATTGGTGGCGGAGTCGCAGCGAATAGTCGATTGCGTAAAGTTGCGGAACAAAGATGCGCTGAAAATAAAATATCTTTGCGCATTCCAAGCGCAAAATTATGCACAGACAATGGAGCTATGGTGGCTGCTCTCGGTAGCGAGTTAGTGGCTCGTGGCCGTCGGCCGTCAAATTTGATTTTCCCAGCGGATTCGGCGATGCCAGTTGCCTCTCCTGTGGCCCTTTAAGCCAGCAACTCATTAATTCGGCGACAGATTAGCGCCTGGTTTCCCGAGTCCTCGCGAAAAAGTGCAATCACTAGCTCAGGCGCTTTCGCATTCAACTTCGGTGCAATTTGTTTTCGCAGTTTTGGCACTTCAACCTGAACCCCGCGCGTCATGATTGTTATCGCACTTGCATCCATGCCTGAAATCGCTCGTGCGATAACTTTTGTATCTGCTTTCACTCGATCAATTACATGGAATGTCTCGGCCAACTTTATGGTCGCTAGTCGCAGATGATTAATTGCATTTCTGTCGTTTGTCAAGATCCAGCCGATGTGTTCATTTATCAGTCCGCCATTTACTTTTGTGCAAAGAGCTGAAAGTTCCCCAGCTCGAGTAAGTGCTCCATTTGGTACAACTAGAAATTGGCCACTACCAGCCACTGGGGGAATGCCGCCTTCGCTGAAAATTTCAAAATGCGAGCCAGAAATCAGAACAGCAGATCGTTTCCCAGTCCCAGCACTAAGTGCCATTGCCTCAACTACATCGCCAGCATCGCTGATCCAGAAAGTATCCCAATCCACAATGTACTGATCCGCGATTCCAGGTGCTATTTTGCAAAGTACTTTTCCTTGCTTTGCGAACTGGTTAATTTCTGACCATGATGGCGACCAATCATCGGGTTTGAGGATGCGCTTAGTATTTCCATTAAGTTCGCGCGCTGAATTTGGATCTCTACGCATCGGATCTATGAAGAATAAGTCAAATTCCTCTAGATCCACATCGTTTGCATCAGCTACTAAAACATCAACCTCAACATTTTCTAGGTTATGCCGTGCGCAAGCAGCCGTAAACTGATCGCGCTCGATAGCGCACACCTTTAGTCCCGCTTGTGCCATGGCGAGAGAATCAAACCCGAGTCCGCAGGTTAAGTCAATGACTTTCACAGCGGGACCGAATTTCTGCACGATCCAATTGGCTCGCCAAGTTGCAACTGTTGGCCGAGTTGCTTGCTCAATACCATCGGCTGTCAGCAGCCAACCGTCGGTTTCCATACTCCATCTGGAGCGCAGACTCTTCTGTAATGAAGCTTGGTTAATCGCCTGAGAAACCAAATCTGCAGGCACTTCGGCAAACAGCTTTCTTAACTTAGTTGCTGCTTCAAGTGGATCATCAATTTGTCGCGCCCGGGCAGTTATATCTCGCCCAGTTTCGCCAAGTAACCAGTCAATGTTCATATTCACCGCTTTGGATTGGGTCGTGTGCGATAGGTGAAGCGAAGTCCAATTTCGCCAGTAACCCCAGAGGGATAATCCCACTGCCTGACCAAGGCTGTTCAAGCGCAATTCTCACATAACCATCATGCCCGACTGATGGGTAGGCTTAAGGGGTGCCATCACTAGTCCTTGCTGCCTCATTAAGTCCACAAGTGACACACTGGCTAAGCAAGTATGGTGCTATCGGTTTTTATGTGTTGGTTTTCTTCCTAGTTTTTGCCGGCACCGGGCTCTTTATTGGAGCTTTCATTCCGTTTATAACTGGTGATTCTCTGTTATTCGCAGTGGGCCTACTCGCGCAGTCCACTGGCAAAGTCAACATCTGGGCATTGGTGATTGGGATAGGACTAGCTGCATTTGTCGGAGATCAGCTTGGCTTTGTCTTAGGACGACACTACGGCCGACCTTATTTAGATAAGCGCAGAGGTAATTGGATCCACAACGCGATAGCAAAAAGTGAGAAGTTTTATCAAAATCTCGGCTGGTGGGCCGTTGTAGTTGCTCGGTTTATTCCATGGGCGCGGGTATTTGTACCAGCAATTGCTGGAATCTCGCGGATGAATTACTACAAATTCTTAAGCGGCAACTTAGTTGGCGCACTGGCTTGGGGCGTTGGCCTGACATTGACTGGGTATTACTCAGCGACGATTCCTGCAGTAAATAAGGCCGCTTATGCGATAGCTACCTTCTTTATCGCCGGGTCAATTCTTGCTGGTTTGCGTAGTTGGTGGCGCAATCGAAGCGCCCACTAAGAAATTTCGGTACTTATCCACAACACCTGTAAATCTAATGCAGTATCGGACTAGTTCTGCCTAATTTAGGTAAGCCGTTGTCCCATCCTTGGGCCGTGGCGCTGGGGGAACTATGTCAGGTGTTGTCACATCAATTGACCAAGCCGAGCCTGAGAAAAGCGGCGATGGGGGAGTCGTTCATTTGCCGGCCGGTCAATCAGATGTATCACCCGTTATCGCACACACTAAATTGCCTGCAGATCAGACAACACCTGATGTAGTTGATCCGTTGTCGAACCAGGGTGATTATGGAGCGCTCACGCAATTTCTGTCAGATCCAGAGATAGAAGAGATCTGGATCAATAGTCCAAGCAGGATTTTTGTAGCAAGACTTGGCGTGCCAGAACTAACTAATCTCTTTCTTACACATGATGCTGTCAAGACTCTGGTCGAAAGAATGCTCGCTACCACTGGACGTAGAGTTGATCTTTCGCAACCATTCGTTGATGCCATGTTGCCTGATGGATCGCGGCTCCATGTTGTAATTCCGGATATCACTCGCGAGTTTTGGACAGTGAACATTCGTAAATTCGTTACCAGGTCACATTCCTTACTTGACCTGATCCGTACCGGGAGTTTGTCGCAAGAGTCAGCAAACTTTCTACAGCTTTGTCTGGATTTAGGACTAAACATTATCGTCAGTGGCACAACAGGCGCGGGCAAAACCACGATGATTAATGCACTGTTGAATAGCAGTTGCGCAACAGATCGCATCATCACCTGCGAAGAAGTTTTTGAATTGCAGCTAATAAGTCCTGATTGGGTTGCTCTGCAAACTCGCCAATCGAGTCTTGAAGGTACTGGTGAAATTACCTTGCGCCGAATCATCAAGGAAGCCCTAAGAATGCGCCCAAGTCGCCTGGTCATCGGTGAGGTGAGACAGGCTGAATGCCTCGATTTGTTGGTGGCTATGAACTCAGGAATGCCGAGTATGTGTTCGATCCATGCAAACAGCGCCCGAGCAGCAATCAGCAAACTTTGTCTGCTTCCGATGTTGGCCGGAAGTAATGTGTCAGCCGAATTTGTCACCCCCGCAGTTGCCGCATCGGTTGATGTAGTCGTGCATCTGGGATTACTCGACGATGGCAGACGAGTGGTCCATGAAATTGCTACCTTAAGCGGTCGAATGGAATCTGGCTCGATCGAAATTTCAACTGTATTTAGTCGGCAAGCAGGAAAATTGATTACAACGGAGTTGAAGCAGCTAAATGAAAATCTGCTACGACTACACGGCAATTTAAAGAGTCAGCAAGTGGGTAAAGCTTCATGAACCTCATTCTTACCCTGCTTGGCATCCTGGGAATCTTTCTGATTTGGCAGGCAGTTACCGCTAAGGCGGTGCCACAATTGCCGAAAATTCAGCGACAGCGTGAACTCCAGATTGACTGGCCGGAGTTAGTGGATGATATTCATTCGGCCATCCGGGCCGGACTCTCACTGCCACAAGCATTTGTCCAATTACAGACAGTGGCACCAAAGGTGTTAGATCCAGCGTTCACCAAGGCGTTTGCCCGTTATCGGACTACCGGGGATTTTAGAGAAGCCCTGCAAGTTTTTGCTGACGAATTAGCAAATCCAATTTCTGATAATTTTGCCGCAGCTTTAATCCTCGCTAGTGATTTAGGCGGCTCTGACTTAGGGCTCGTACTTCGGGCCCTTTCCGGAACTTTGCGTGCACAACTAGCTCTAACTGATGAAATCAAAGCAAGGCAGAGTTGGACGGTAAACGGGGCAAAACTTGCCGTTGCAGCGCCTTGGATTACCGTTGCCCTGCTTAGCACCAGGGCGGAAGCCAGAGCGATCTATTTTTCCAGCGATGGAATTCGACTGTTAGAAATCTGTCTCATTACTTCAGCACTCGCTTACTTTCTAATGATCAAGATCGGTAAATTGCCCAAGCAAGAGAGATTGTTGGTGAGCAGGTGATTGCAGTATTTCTCAGTTGTTGCCTGGTCGGTAGTTTCCACCTGATTTGGCTAGGTAATCGACAGCGCAGATATTCAAGAATCCAATTATTAGAGCGCCAACTTGGATTAACTACCAGTTCCACCGAAGGTGGCTTCCTCAAAATCTTCAACAAACTGCGTTTCCTGCTATCTGGAGATTTTTTAAATCCCTGGGGGACCGATGAATTGGTAACTGAGAGTCTGGTTTACGCCCGCGACTGTCGAAATCTGGCGCAGTTTCGGCGAACCCAAGTGCTATCAATGCTTTTTACTCTAATTGGACTGCTTCTTTGGCTGCTGTCGTATCGCTCGGTAAATGGAAATTGGAATTCATTGTTGGCTGTTGGCCTGTTGCTGCTGGCCATTCCACTTAGTGGCTGGTCTGTATATCGCTTATTAAAGGACAGGGTCGCTAAGAGAAACAAAGTTATTGATAGTCAGCTGGCAAGCATTCTCGATTTACTCGCATTTTCTGTCTCAGCAGGTGAACCAATTGTTTTAGCCATAAGTCGCGTAGGCAAATTGTGCAGTGGACCCGTTGCTGAGATGTTAAAGGAGATTTCTATAGAACTCGAAGCTGGGTTGAGCGTTAAGCAATGTTTGCAGAAATTGCAGCAGCAGTCCTCTAGTCCTGCTTTCACTCGGACTATTCGAGCGATTAACACCTCAATGGAACGCGGAACCCCTATCGCTCAAGTACTAAGGGCGCAAGCCAATGATGCCCGCAGCAATTCTGCACAGCACCTGCGCTCGGTTCTTAATGATGAGCGCGGTGATGTTCCTGGCTGGGTGCTAATAACAGTTATGACTGCTGGGCTAGTTGTAGGCATCTGGGCAATCGCTGGGCCACAACTCAAGACGGTGTTGAACAATGCTTTGCATTCGGTTACCGCACCTTAAAGCCAGACTTAAGTGCGAGCAAGGTTCTCAGGTGGTTGGGTTTGCACTTGTCGTCCCAGTGCTTGTTTCAGTTGCTCTTTTATTGGTAGAGATAATCAGTGTGGTAATTTGCCAAGTCTCATTATCAACAGCAACGAAAGCGGCAGCGCATTTAGCTGCTCTAAAGGGAAGTACTGGTTCGCAGGTAAGCAGCGCAGCGACAAGTTATTGGACACCAATCGGTTTTACGTCTTGCGGGAACAGCGCAGTTACAAAGCACACTCGATTTTCAGGCACATCATTTGTAGAAGTTCGGGTGCAGCAGTGCTTTGAAATTCCGCTATTAGGAAAGCGAGTTCAATTTGATTCTGCGGCCAGGGAAGTTGATGAAGGCGAACTATGATGCGAAGAGATGCACGGGGCAATGTGAGCATTGAGTTCATTGCGATAACCATGTTCCTATTGGTTCCTATTTGTTACATTGCAATCTCAACTTTGACCGTAACCCAGGCTTATTTAACCGTTACATCAGCAGTAAGGACAGGGGCTAGAACATTTTCAATACAAGAAAATGATGCCGTAGCCAGGCAACGTGCTACAAATGTCATAAATTCCCAATTGAGACTCGGTAATCTCCAGCCAAAAAATTTTTCCACGCACTTTTTGTGTACCGAAAATCCTTGCCTTAAACCTAATGGATTTGTAACAGCAACTATTCGAGGCAGCCAAATAGTGCATTTCCCTCTGCTAAAGCCTGTACGAATTTCAATCAATAGCAGTCAAACTATTGAAGTGGATGCGATTAGATGAAAACACTTTCCGCGCTCAAAAGTGATCGCGGTTCCGTACTGACTTTTGGAATTGGGTTGGCTGTTTTGCTGCTAATGCTCGTTACCGTTTCTGTTAATCTTGCATCGCTGTGGAGCACTAAAGTTACTTTGCGGACAATTGCAGATGGCGCGGCCTTGTCTGGTGCTCAGGGGATTGATGTAACTGCTATCTATAAGGGTGGAGTGCAAAATTCTGTTCGGCTTAGTCCAAAAAACGCTCGTACCCGAATAGATAGGTATCTTGATCAACCTTTGGTGCGCAGACGAGTGCACGGACTTCAGGTTGTATCTGTCATTGTTGTAGGCAATCGTGTACGACTAGTTTTATCTTGCGAGCCACATTTGCCCTTCGGCTATCTGCTACCTGCTCGTGTCTCTAAAATCCAGGCTGTAGCCACTGCACAACAACTTACCTACTAGCTGTATTTTGGTTATACGTTCGCCGTCTCTTGGTATTGTTGGCTCGTGCGTGATATGAGCGAAGCATTAACCCAAAAATCCTCAAGCAATGTCAGAGAAGATATTCAAGGGTTGCGCGCCTTGGCTGTATTACTTGTTATCTTTTTCCATCTCGGCATTCCGGTTCCTGGCGGATTCATAGGGGTCGATGTCTTTTTTGTGATTTCTGGTTTCGTTATTACGGCGATGCTGGAACGCGAATGGCTCAAACATAATCGCATCAGCATTAGGAGGTTTTTCGTTCGCCGTTTTTGGCGACTGACACCATCGTTAGCGACAGTCGTTGCAGTCACGACGGTTGTAGGTGCATCAATTTTGAGCGCGTATGGGCCACAGAGATTGATGGTCCTCACTGGCATTGGTGCAATGTTTTTATCCGCAAACGCTGTCATTGCAAAATTCACTGGCGGATATTTTGATCTTGCAGCGGACTCTAACCCGCTCCTGAATACCTGGTCCCTATCCGTTGAGGAACAGTTCTACATCGGATTTCTGATTGTCCTAGTATTTGGCTGGTCACTGGGAAAAATAGTAAAGCGGCCCTATGTCCCAGTGCGAGTTGTTGTAGCGAGTATTTTTATCGTTTCGTTTGCATTAGCCATGCTGGCTCAACCCGGAAACTCTTTAGAAAAATCAAATTGGTTTTTCCATTTTTATAGTCCGCTAAATCGCGCATGGGAGTTTGCGGCTGGCTCACTTCTTGCGCTGTTCAGTAATCAAATAGAGCGTGTTCCAAATGTACTTAAGAAGTTAAGTGGAATATTTGGCTTACTAGTCGTGCTATTTTCTGCATTCTATATTTCGCAGGCGCAAGCTTGGCCCAGTACTTTTACTGTTTTGCCTGTGTTTGGCTCAGTTCTGCTTATAGCTAGTTCGCCAGCTCCTGGATCTACGATCTATAAGATACTTGCTAATAAATGGGCCATCTACATCGGAGATAGGTCCTACTCTCTGTACCTTTGGCATTGGCCAGTAATAGTTATTCTTGGCTACTTTGCACTTAATGACTATTTGAGCACTGCCCTTGCACTCGTAATTTCTGCTGTATTAACAGTTGTCACATATCGTTGGATTGAAACTCCGCTTCGCCATCGCCGCCCAAACAAAAAAGTGGTCGCTAGCATTTTGGCTCTTGGGATATTTGCTACACCTGTAGTCCTTTCCTTAACGGTTCATGTTGCTAACAAAAAATATTTTTGGAACGATTCATTGAAGCGCCAAAAAATTGCTGTTGGTGCAAAGCACATCGCTGATCAAGATGGATGTAATAAGCTCATCTCTTTTTTGCACCGCTCCTTTGAAAATTGCTCTTGGAATACGAATTTGGATGGACAGCCCATTTACCTAGTGGGAGATTCCAATGCGTCTCAATACAGCGACGGATTTATCGCCGCGGCTAAGATAACTGGTCACCCACTGATAGCAGTTATTGGCCCAGGTTGTCCTTTCCTACTAGAGCCATTCAAACAACCTGATAGAAATGTTTTTCACGATGGCAATTACAGTGAGTGTTCAAAATTTGCTCAAGAGAATTACTCTTGGTTAAAGTCGCAGCCTCGCGGGCTAGTCGTGATCTCAAATACAGATTTGTATGCAAAAGTTTCAGGGCTGCGAGTTGCTGGAGTCGATGATAGTAACACGAATTCCGTCAATAAATATTTCGAGTTTTTGGAGACATCCGCTACCAAGCTAATAGGCGATGGGTTCAAAGTTGCCATTATTTCCGGACCGATTCATTTCGATCCGCGCATGGAAAATTTCCCGACCCAGTATGCTTGGGAGCCTTCCCTATGCACACTCCATTCTGAGCTGACAAGTAGATGCAGCGTTTCCATGCCAATTGATGAGGTAAAGGCATTTCAAGGGACCTACTGGCGTTCGCTAAAGGAAGTTGCAGTGTCATCCGGCGCTTCACTAGTAGATCTGGGGCTAGTATTTTGTGATTCTACAAGCTGTCCGACCCAAGCCAATGGTTTACAGATTTATCAGGATGGGCGACACACAACAGTAGATGCTGGTCTGACTCTTGTGCCTCGTTTCGTAACCGAGATAAACAAAATTTTTAAAGAAAATTAGCCCTGGTGTCCGAAAAGTCATTACCTCTGTAGCCTTGAACATTATGACTACTAGTGATTTTGCTGCTGACTTATCTGCCCTTAACTCCACGCTAAGCAGTATTGAGAAAGTACTGGATTTGCCCGGCCTACAAGAATTGGTTGTGGAACTTGAAGCGCAGGCATCTGTGCCAAATCTTTGGGATGACCAGGCAAAAGCTCAGCAAATAACGAGTAAGCTTTCGCAAACTCAGGCCGAAGTCTCAAGACTAAAGAATCTTCGTAGTCGTCTTGATGATCTGGATGTATTGCATCAGCTCGCAGTAGCCGAAAATGACGCACAAATTATTTCCGAGGCAAATACCGAGTTAGCAAATCTAGAGAAATCTATCAGCGAACTAGAAGTTCGCACTTTGCTTTCTGGGGAATATGACCATCGCGAAGCATTGATGTCGATTCGCTCGGCAGCAGGTGGCGATGAGGCCGCTGACTGGGCCGAGATGTTGTTGCGAATGTATTTGCGATATTGCGAGCGTCATAACTGGCCAACGGAAATTTATGAAACATCTTACGGTGAATTGGCTGGGATTAAATCTGTAACTTTTGCAATCAAAGCACCGTATGCCTACGGCACGTTAGCAGTAGAGCAGGGGACACACAGACTCGTTCGAATCTCGCCTTTTGATAGCCAGAGTAGACGACACACTTCCTTTGCCGAAGTCGAAGTAATTCCAGTGGTTGAACAAACTGACTCAATTGAAATGCCCGAAGACGAACTTCGTATTGATGTGTATCGGTCTTCTGGCCCTGGCGGCCAGGGGGTTAACACCACTGACTCAGCTGTGCGGATTACGCACCTTCCAACTGGAATTGTTGTTTCTTGTCAGAACGAACGTTCGCAGTTACAAAATCGAGCGACAGCCATGGCAGTTTTGCAGGCGAAGTTATTAGAGCGCCAGCGACAGGCAGAACAGGCAAAAATTAACGCGCTAAAAGGCGATTCAGCTGGCTCATGGGGAAATCAAATGCGCAGCTATGTCTTGCACCCCTATCAGATGGTAAAGGATCTGCGTACTGACGTAGAAACTGGAAATACTTCTGCAGTCCTGGATGGCGAAATCGATGATTTTATTGCGGCGGGAATTCGTTGGCGGCGTGAACAGGGATCTCTCTAGAGAATGAGAGAACTGAACGCGAGGCTGCCAACGGGAGGCCAGCGGGTCTTTGGGAACCTAAATCTTTGTGACTTTTGTAAATTCGGCGAGCCACTTGCGCAAATTCATGCTGATTTCAATAGGGTTGAAGAACAAATCTTCTTTCTCTAAAGCTGGAGTGCGCTTGTGGATTCCCCTATGCCGATGATTAGTTTTGACCACGTGTCGAAACAGTACAAGCATGGAAATCGACCTGCATTAGAGGAAGTAAGTTTTGAAATTGCCCCAGGGGAATTTGTGTTTTTGGTTGGATCTTCCGGTTCGGGAAAATCCACGCTACTTCGCCTTTTACTTCATGAGGAAGTTGCGAGTGCTGGCGTAGTTCAACTAGATGGAATTAATGTCGGCAAGTTACGCAATCGCAAACTCCCAGCATTTCGTCGCAAACTAGGAATCGTATTTCAAGATTTTCGCCTACTTCCAACCAAAACCGTCTTTGACAACATCGCATTTGGTATGCAAGTCGTTGGCAAATCTCGCAAAGAGATTCGCGCCCGGGTACCTGAAGTAATTGAATTGGTGGGTCTTGAGGGGAAAGAATCTCGGCTGCCTACCCAGTTGTCCGGCGGTGAGCAACAGCGCGTGGCAATCGCCAGAGCAATCGTGAATGGCCCGAAGTTGCTCCTAGCAGACGAGCCGACTGGAAATCTTGATCCTTCTACCAGTGTTGGCATCATGAAGATTCTCGATCGGATTAATCGAACTGGAACCACTATTTTGATGGCCACGCACGATGTGGCGATAGTTGATCAAATGCGCAAGCGCATCATCCAAGTTGATTCTGGTCGAATTGTTCGTGATCAGGAACGTGGAATTTACGGACATACGGGGCACTGATGCGGGTTTCATTTATTGCACGCGAGCTACGTACTGGATTGCGCCGAAACTTCACGATGACGTTGGCACTTGTGATTTCAGTAGCTGTTTCGTTGGCACTGTTTGGTTCGGCGCTACTGATGAAGTCACAAGTTGAACGCATGAAAGGGTACTGGTACGACAAAGTGCAAGTATCAATTTATCTCTGTGGTGAAAATTCCACTGCCGTAACTTGCCAGGGCCCGGTCACTGAGGAACAACGCACTGAAGTTCAAGCAACACTAGAGTCTCTTCAGCCAATAGTTCAGTCCTTGTATTACGAATCTTCAGCAGAAGCCTTTGCCAGATTCAAAATTCAATTTAAGGGTTCACCTATTGTCTCGAGTGTGAGTGAAGATGCGCTGCCCGAGTCATTTAGAGTGAAATTGGATGATCCGGCTAACTTCGACACAGTATCAATAGCACTTGCCGGAAAGCTTGGCGTTGAATCAATAGTTGATCAGCGAAAGCTACTTCAAAAGTTTTTCCAGATACTTCGTGGCCTACAAAGTTTCGCGCTAATAGTGGCAATCGCGATGCTCTTAGTCACTGTGCTCTTGGTGATGAATACGGTACGAATTGCTGCTTTTGCTAGACGCCGAGAAACAACAATTATGCGATCAGTAGGCGCTAGCAATATGTCCATTAGATTGCCATTCATTGCTGAGGCAATATTCGCAGCAATTGTGGGCGCAACTTTGGCTGCCGGACTACTCATGGCGGTTAAAAAATATGTTATTGACGACCGGTTAGCTCCAAATATTTCCTACGTCCCCTTTGTAACTTGGCAAGAAGTGTTAGGAATCCTCCCTTGGCTTTTCGGAGCTGGAATAGGGATAACCGTGCTCGCTTCCACGGTTACGCTGCGACGCTACCTGCGTGGTTAGTTCGGACGTCGTACTTGTGCGACAAAACTGAACAAAATAAGGCTTTTTTGCACCGACACGAACCGAATCACACAGGTAACTCCAGCAACTTCCATTACGCTTAAAGGATTACTTCCCCAGTGATTGGAGTTCGTCATGCGCGCATTTTTGCAGCGTAGCGGTCGAGGCTTGCTCCTAATCTCCTTACTTTTTTCTTCCGTTGCCATCCCATCAATAGCTGACAATCTCAATCAGCAAGTGGCTGCCGCAGAAGATGATTTAACAGAAGCAACACAAGAAGTAATTGACGCACAAAAATCATTGGCGCAAGCCCAACAAAAACTACCTGCTGCGCGCTCCGCGCTGGAAGCGGCTAATGCGGTCGAATCTGCTGCGCGAGCAAAATATGACGCCGCAGCTGCCAGGCTCGCTGATGCCCAGGCACAGTTAAAACAAGCGAACGAGGCAGTGGCCGCGATACAAACGAAGATTAATGAACTGCAGGATAAAGTCGATCAGTTTGCTCGCTCCGTGTACCAGCAAGGCCAAGCGTCGCAATGGGAAATCGTGTTGCAGGCTGAATCTCCCTCAGATTTATCCTCTCGACTAGAGGCAATCAAGTCTGTCTCACAAGCAACTTCAAAGAGTCTGCGAGAGCTCAATGATGCCAAGGATGAATTGAAAGTCCAAGTGGACCGAGCAAAAGCTTTAACCGAAAAGATGTCAGGACTGGCTCAAGATGCCGCTGACACCTTGAACACGGCACAGGATGCAGCAGATAAAGCTGCTGCAGCGAAGTCACAGGTTGATGCACTGATTGCTCAAGAAGCGCAGGCATTAGCAGTAGCCAAGGCATTCAAGGCTAAGACCAAGCGCAGATACGAAGTCCTTCGTGCTGAACAAATCCGTATTCAGAATCTGGCTAACGGTGGCTCACAAGGTAACGGCGATCCACAAGCAACTGGCCCACTGATCTGGCCACTGCCGGGTTACGATCCTGGCGGTGGAGTAGGTCCGCGCACAAACCCATACACCGGCCAAAAGGGCTGTCACACAGGACAAGACATAGGTGCGCCAGCAGGCACACCTATTCGGGCCGCCGCATCAGGGGTGGTGTTCTTTGCTGGCTGGAGCACCGCCTATGGCAATGTGACACTAATCGACCATGGTGACGGCCTTATGACGATGTATGCCCATCAGTCTCGCTTTGCACTGCGAAAGGGACAGGGCGTAGTTGTGGGCGACACAATTGGCTACGTCGGCTCAACAGGATTTTCCACCGGACCACACCTACATTTTGAGGTTCACGTGAATGGCAAAAATTACAACCCAATGGGCTGGTTCGGCGGGAGCCGCACTGTAGTTTCCTGCGCTCCAACCCGAGGAATTTAAAGTGCCGAAGGAGCAAGGCAAAAAACTCATCGCACAAAATCGTAAAGCAAGGCACGATTTTACAATCGAAGACACATTTGAAGCGGGCCTAGTTTTGACTGGGACTGAAGTAAAGTCACTTCGTGCTGGCCGAGCAAGTTTGGTTGATGGATTCGGCTACATTGAAGAAGGCGAGGCCTGGTTGCGTAATGTCCACATTCCTGAATACAACGAAGGCTCTTGGACGAATCATGAACCAAAGCGAGTCCGAAAGATGCTCCTAAATCGAGCGGAAATTAATAAGATTTCTGGAAAATTGAAGGAAAGCGGTTTAACTCTGATCCCGCTCAGCCTGTATTTTCTCGATGGAAAAGCCAAAGTTGAGTTGGGCTTAGCCAGAGGCCGGAAGAATTACGATAAGCGCCAGGCAATTGCCCAGAAAGACGCCAAACGCGAAGCAGCCCGAGCCACAGGTCGGCTGAGTAAGGGAATGGCTGACTAAACCGTCCATTTCGTAAGCGATTTCAGGAATATTTCAGGAAGCCCTTTCAGCCTTGCAAATAATCAGGAAATTCTGGTTTGAGGTCAAAGTACTTGGGGATAATAAGCCTCGTGACTTTTCATGCCTGCCAAACTGCCAAGGCAAATGGCTTTATCAAAAAGCTTGAGGACTGGACGTTTTCACCAGAGCCTGCTGCTGTACATGAGGCATGGAATATGGTGTCTGCGCTACTTGTAGAATCCGGTATCCCTGCTACTCATGAGACTCGAGTGGTCGTAGATGAATTGGCAGCGAATGCTATCGTGCACGCCAAGACGGAGTTCAAGTTAGTGCTTGAAATTTGGCAGGATGGCTTGCGAGTGATTGTTCAGGACCGCTCAAAATTGAAGCCAAGGCTTAGTTACCCCGATCCGCTTGCCGAAAGTGGTCGGGGCTTATTTTTGCTTAATGACGTTGCCCAAGATTGGGGATATCACCTCACCGAGGATGGAAAGTGCATCTGGGCGAATGTAGCCCTCGCTAGTTAATTTTTGTTAGCAACTAGGCAAATGTGGTGGAATCCTCCTGCGCCAAGGGAATGCAAACCCCAAGACTTAGGTTGGAAGTGTCACAGTTGTGCTTTACACTAAAACCATCTAGCTGGAAATTTGCCCAGGCGAAATACCTAAAACTGAATAGGGGAGTAATCCCTCCAAAATCTGGGGGTGAACGGTTTCGACTTTGGTAGTTGAAACGGGAGAAGCGAGCCGAGAATGTTGGTCATCTCGTAAACGATCCAGCAAAAACTATAAGTGCCAAATCTAACAGCACTGACTTCGCCCTCGCTGCCTAAGTAGCGAGCCCGAGTCCGTCAGCCTAGGGGCGTCTCCGCCCTAGTCACTGGCGTAATTTAGGGGACTTACCAAGAGGTTGGGTTACGCGACCTTGAGGAAAATCAAACAGTAACTGTGCTTGTCGACATCTTGTTTGCGTGAGTGTCGGAGCAGAGAAAAGCGACAGCAAACTGCGCTCGGAGAAGTACCAGATCTTCACCTAAGGACCCGGGTTCGATTCCCGGCACCTCCACTGAAAAACGCTATGCCCTTGTTCGGGCATAGCGTTTTGCAATTTTGGAGGTAGCACGGGAATCGGGAGGAAAGTTGTGATCACATGACCAGAACGGACTGTTAAGTGAAGTACCATTATGAGACCCACATTTAAAGGCAGAATTGCTATGAGCGAAGAAATCCCGCCTCCACATCCTGACGGTTCCGCTTTAAACTTCTACAACCCGAGCCTTGATCCAGGCAAGGCACCAAAAAGTGTGGGCTTCAGGGAGTCGGTTGCCAGAGCGTTTACCCAATTCCTAAAGTTTTCCGGCCGAGCTAGTCGTAGTGAGTACTGGTGGTATTTCTTTTTTCTCTTGCTTAGCCAAACACTGTATGCATGTTTGTTAGGACTCCTACAGCGCAATTACAGTTCATTGGCTCATATCGGAGCAGGGTTAACTGGCGTAATCCCGGTTCTGCTGGTTATCCCGTTAATTGCTCTGGCTACCCGTCGAATCCAAGACACTGGACGTTCACCTAAGTTTGTTTTTGGCTTCGTAGCCGGAATTTTCTTACTCGCACCGATTGTTGCATCAATCTTTTTTGTGGTGGTTGTATCCACCGAGAACGCTTTTGCCTCCCAAGTAATTCTTACGCTCGTCTCAGCAGCGATGGCTGTTCCAGCAATTTATTTATTGGTGACAACCTTGCGCCCGGGTACGGCTGGAGCTAACGCATATGGCCCTGGTAAGCAGTAAAACAATAAAAGTGGCTTGCCAGATTTGAGACTAATCCAAAGGTTGGCGAATCTGGATGATATTTCCTTCGGGATCATTGCCGTTGGAGTAAAGGAATCCGCCTAGCTCCCATTGCCTCGATTCATCAGTGATTGAGCCACCTAATGCTGGTGCAATGTCGCGACTTTCCGAAATAGCACGAACGTCAAATGTTGGTTTCCAGACACAATCTTCACGCAAAGTAGGCGGCACATTAACTGGCTCTAAATATTCGTTAGGAATTTGGTGCAGTACCAATTCGTTCTGGTCAGAAGACAACCTGGTAAAGATTTCGTCACCATCAGAGATCTGAAGATTAAGCAGTCCAGAATAGAACTTTGTCATTGTTATCAAGTCATTCACATAGAGAACGAGGCTACCCATACTACACTCCTAATTGTTCGAGAAAATTACCCTAATTCGCGCCATCATCTACATAAAAGCAGAAATGATGTCCCTCTGGGTCCACCATCACGCGCACATCTGTTTGAGGCTGGTGCTGGGCTAAAGTTGCACCTAATTCAATGGCAGATGCAACAGCATATTCCAAGTCTGTTACTTCAAGATCTAGATGATTCAGCATCTGTTGTGCGCCTGGTTGCGCCGGCCACACAGGCCTGGCAATCGGTTGTTCTTCTTGCCGCTGAAAGCCTAGGTAGATATTTTTGGCTGACGTTACCACGGTCACCCAATTTGGAGTATCTGTGTGAATGTCCCAGCCAAGTAACTGAGAATAGAACTGAGCATGCGCTTGCGGATCGCTGGAATTGAAAACAGTTCCCCAGAACGCGTCTGTTTTGCGCCAGTTCATGCGTGACCTTTCGCTGCCAATTGCATTGACTCTGAATTGCACCTAGCCATACCTAAGTTCAATTGAAAGCTCCTTAAAAACTTGTTTTGTGGAACTTAGAATGTTCCGCAAAACAAAATCTACTCTTAGATTCACCTAAATTTGCGTTTCTATGATCTTGTACCAATCAAGATTTCACATGTGGAATCTGATAGTGGTCTTTACATGGTTTAATAAATATGTGACCGAATACATTGGCGATACCAATACTCTGACCGAAGAGCGTACTGACCTTCGTACGGATAGTGGCGATCACGAACGGTTTGCCCACTATGTTCGCAAGGAGAAGATTGTCGAGAGCGCAGTAACCGGAGCACCTGTTGTGGCACTGTGTGGCAAAGTCTGGACGCCGACCCGAGACCCTAAGAAGTTCCCAGTCTGCCCAGATTGCAAAGAAATTTACGAGACACTTCCTTCCAACAGTCTGTGAGATTGTAGGGCCGAAGTGTCAAGGTAAGTGCCACAATAGACCTGTGAGCGTAGCCCCCGTTGAAGTCACTGATTCGCAAACCAAAATAGCTAATCCCTGGATCACTGTGGTTTGGAATGACCCAATCAATTTGATGAGTTATGTTACCTATGTTTTTCAAACCTACTTTGGTTATTCGAAAGCCAGAGCCGAACAACTCATGCTGCAAGTACACAATGCCGGCCGGGCGGTAGTCAGCGCTGGTAGCCGAGAGGAAATGGAACGCGACGTGACTGCCATGCACTCGTATGGACTATGGGCAACGATGGCAAAGGATGGCGATGTTTAGTCGCTCAGGCAACCAGGTCTTGCTGGAACTAGAAGAAATTGAAGTTGAGTTACTCAATAGCCTCATTGGTCAATTATTGGAGCTTCTCCACGACCCAGAGGAGAGCGAACACATTGATCCACTGGCCCAACTAGTCGGACTAAATGGGCCCACGGTGATTTCTGAAGATCCGGTGCTGGCCAGACTTTTTCCAGATGCCTATCCAGACGATGAGAATAATTCGGCAGACTTTAGACGGTTCACTCAGCCGGACCTGCAACGTCAGAAACAACAAAATGCTCACCTGGTGCGCGATAGTCTCAAGGGCTTCCCCGGCGAGCACCAGGTAACAGATGAACTATTATCGCCATGGCTGTTAACAATCAATGATTTACGGCTTGCGCTAGGCACCAGAATTGGGTTGCAGAATGAAACCGAAGTGCAACTCAATGACGATACGCTAACCCCTATTTTCGGTATCTACGACTGGCTTAGCGGTTTACAAAGTTCGTTAGTTGAAGTTTTAGTCGAATAAAAAAATAGCCCTCGAGTTTCCTCGAGGGCTATTTTTGTTAAGGGTTTAGTGCATGCCTTCTGCTGAAGCGTATGCAGCATCATCTGCAGCGCTCTTCAGGCGAGCAATCTTGTAAATGGTTAGACCAAACAGACACTTAGCCAACACGTCAGCTACGGTGTAGCCAACCTGACGACCTACGAATGCGCTAGCGCCACCTGCTGAGTCTCCCATGATCACTGGAAGCAAGAAAGAAATTGGGTAAACGCCCCAAGTTGCGATCAAAAGAAGGCGTAGACGCTTTACAGTGTCGGCGACCTCTGATGGCTGTGATTCTAGTGACTTGGTTAGTTCTACGAACAAGATGTAGAGAATGTAGAGGAATGGGAGTGTTGAAAGTGCACCCCACATCATCTTTGGACCGTTATCCGTAGCGATTTCACCTGGGTAACCCAAGATAATCATGAATGCTGATGCTGGAACCAAGCGGCTAATCAACGACTTGCGCTCGCCCTTTGGCAAGTTAAGTACTGCAATGGTTTCCATCAATAGCAGTGGAACAGTTAGCAACCAGTCAACGTAGCGGTATGCCTCGTTGAATTCGATTGTCTTATCAGCGTGCGCAGCTACGAATGAATCAAAGATTCGCCAGTAGTGATATAGCGCAATCAAAGTTACGGTTCCCGAGATTACGATTGCCTGACGGTACTTAGGAAGTACCCGAGCCTGGCTGATGTATAAGTAGATTGTCGTGGCTAGCATGCTTGCAAAGCCGAATGACAATACGTTGTAGACAGCGTTGAAATGGCCAGCGTCTAGCGTGCTGACATCAAACAGTCCGTTCATATGTCGCTACTCCTTTGTAGTGGTTGTGTGGGGGTTGAACCACACATGACCAACAATTGTCCAACTTGGTACGACGCGCAACACGACACACAGTAAAATCAATAAAAGAAATTTGAAAATGCTTAAAAATAAGGACTTTTTAATGTTGCAGATTAGTCAAAACTTGGTTGATTTAATCGTGTCGCATGCCCGAAAAGACCACCCAGATGAAGCGTGTGGGGTAATTGCTGGCCCAGCAGGCAGCGATTATCCGCAGCGATTCATCCCGATGATAAATGCAGCAAGGTCGCCAACTTTCTATGAATTCGATTCAGCAGACCTGCTGCGCCTGTACCGAGAACTTGATGCCAACAATGAAGATCCTGTTGTCATTTACCATTCCCATACGGCTACTGAGGCTTACCCATCTCGGACCGACATCAGCTATGCCTCGGAGCCATTTGCACATTATGTTTTGGTCTCAACCAGAGAAACTGGCCCTGAAGCCGGACCTTATGAATTTCGGTCGTTCCGGATAGTCGATGGCGAAGTCGTGGAAGAGGAAGTCGTTATTTCTGACTAAGCCCAGAGCTGGCCTTCGAGCGCATCCTCGGCTTCCTCTAGGGTGCCCTCGTAGGCTCCAGTTGATAGATATTTCCAGCCACCATCGCAGACGATGAACGCAATGTCTGCCCTAACTCCTGCTTTTACCGCTTTGTCCGCCATACCCATAGCCGCATGCAAAATTGCTCCCGTAGAAATGCCAGCAAAGATTCCTTCCTTTTCTAAAAGCAATCGAGTGCGGGCAACCGCTTCGCGAGGGCCAACCGAATACCTCGTAGTCAGAACTGATTCGTCATAAAGTTCGGGAACAAAGCCTTCGTCTAGGTTGCGCAGTCCATAAACCAATTCGCCGTATCGAGGTTCAGCAGCGACAATCTGCACATCAGGAATCTTTTCTCGCAAGTAGCGCCCAGTTCCCATTAGCGTTCCCGTTGTTCCAAGGCCAGCAACAAAATGCGTGATGCTGGGCAAGTCAGCGTAGATCTCTGGACCAGTTCCTCGGTAATGTGCATCCGCATTCGCTTCATTGCCATATTGATAAAGCATGATCCAAGTTGGATTTTCTTGCGCCAACTTTTTCGCAACGCGTACCGCTTCATTTGAGCCACCTGCAGCCGGGGAGTAGGTGACTTTTGCGCCCCACATATGTAGAAGTTGGGTTCGCTCAGGTGAGGTGTTCTCAGGCATTACGCAGATTAGGTTGTAGCCCTTTAGCTTGGCTGCCATCGCAAGTGAGATTCCGGTATTACCACTAGTGGGCTCGAGAATCGTGCAACCTGGCGTTAGAAGTCCATCGCGCTCTGCAGCTTCGATCATGGCTAACGCAGCTCGATCTTTAATAGACCCAGTGGGATTGCGATCTTCAAGTTTTGCCCAAAGTCGCACATCGGCCGATGGCGATAAATTTGGCAGTCCTACGAGTGGCGTATTACCTACCGACTCAAGTAATGAGTTGAAGCGCATGGTTAACCACCTGCAACAGCAGGCAGAATTGTAATGATGTCACCAGCAGCAACTGGCGCAGTCAGACTTCCAAGAAAGCGCACATCTTCATCGTTTACGTAAATGTTGATAAAACGGCGCAGTTGACCGTTCTCAATCAGTCGGCCACTAATCCCTGCGAACTGACTTTCTAGATCGGCAATAACTGCTTCTAGGTTTTCGCCACTTGCCTGAACGAGTCGGGCATTGTTGGTGTAGGTGCGCAGAATGGTTGGAATGCTGACATCTACAGACATATTTTCTCGCTTTAATTGCTCGGGGACATCTCTAGCCTAAACGAATTAGTCCCGCTTCTCATAACCGAGATTGAGTCAGAAACATTTCAATTCGAACTATTGCAAAGGGTTTGCAGTTCTGCTCAGTTACTTGATGAATTAGGCTTATGGATTATGGATAACAGACCGATTGGAGTTATGGACTCTGGAGTTGGTGGGTTAACCGTGGTGCGCGCAATTCTTGATCAGTTGCCAAACGAGCCAGTTTTGTACATCGGAGACACAGCGCATAGCCCATACGGTCCACGCTCAATCGCTGAAGTCCGCGAGCTAGCACTCGATGTGCTCGACACCCTGGTTGAGCGCGATGTGAAAGCCTTAGTGATTGCTTGCAACTCAGCAAGCGCAGCCATGCTTCGCGATGCCCGAGAGCGATACTCAATTCCCGTGATTGAAGTAATCCAACCAGCAGCGCGCCGAGCAGTCGGGTCAACCCGCAATGGAAAGATAGGCGTAATTGCCACGGCCTCGACTGTGGCTAGTGGGGCTTACCGTGATGCCTTTGCTGCCGCTCCGCAAATTGAATTAACCCAGCAAGCATGTCCTCGATTTGTCGAGTTTGTTGAAGCTGGAGTTACCAGTGGCGCGGAACTGATAGCTGTTGCGCACGAATACCTTGACCCAGTCTTGGCTCAGGGCGTCGACACAGTGGTGCTCGGCTGCACCCACTATCCACTGTTAACTGGAGTCATCTCCATGACGGTTGGCGACACAGTGACTTTGGTATCTAGTGCCGAGGAGACGGCGAAAGATGTTTACCGTACTTTGGTTGAAGGCGACTTAATGCGAGATCCTTCCCTTCCAGCACCACAGCACGAATTCCTGGCAACAGGAGATGCGTTCACCAGTCTTGCTCGACGCTTTCTTGGACCAGAAGTTTCCGAGGTCATCCCGCTCTAGTACCCCAGTGCAATAGAGTCGGGGTTATGACTAGTCGTTCCGATGGCCGCTCACTTAATCAACTACGCGAAGTTAAGTTCACGCGCAATTGGCTTGATCACGCCGAAGGCAGCGTATTAGTTGAATTTGGTGCAACGCGAGTTCTTTGTGCTGTTTCCTTCACTGCCGGAGTTCCGCGGTGGAAAGTTGGTAGTAACGAGGGTTGGCTAACTGCTGAATATTCGATGTTGCCCCGTGCTACTCATACCCGAAACGATCGCGAGAGCGTCAAAGGCAAGCTAGGTGGGCGCACACATGAAATTTCTAGATTGATTGGCCGAAGCCTGCGTTCAGTTTTGGACATGACTTCACTTGGCGAAAACACCATCATGATCGACTGCGATGTCCTGCAAGCCGATGGCGGAACTCGCACGGCTGCAATCACAGGTGCGTACGTTGCGGTTGCAGATGCTATCGAGTGGGCCCGTATCTCTGGGCTAGTTGCGCCATCTGCGGTTGTTTTGCGCGACTCGGTTGCGGCTGTCTCGGTCGGCATAGTTGATGGCAAGCCGTGTCTAGATTTACATTACGACGATGATGTTCGTGCTGAAACAGACATGAATGTCGTGATGACGGGATCAGGTAAATTTGTCGAAGTTCAGGGCACTGCAGAACGCGATCCATTTGACCGGGACCTGCTTAATCAACTTTTGGATTTGGCAACAAGCGGCTGTGCAGAATTGACTGACTTGCAACGCGTAGCACTTGCCTCTGGGCGGTGAAGTGACAACACAGATAGTTTTAGCAACTCGTAATCTTCACAAAGCCGATGAACTTGGCCGAATATTGGCAACATTAAATCTAGACATAGAAGTTCTAACGGTTGCGAATTTCCCAGCCGCCCCTGAGGTAGAAGAAACCGAAGTTACTTTTGTGGGCAATGCCTTGCTAAAGGCTAGAGCATTAGTAGCGCATACCGGTCTGCCTGCCATCGCAGACGATTCAGGGCTTTGTGTAGACGCGCTTGCCGGAGCACCTGGGGTACTGTCCGCTCGCTGGTCTGGAGCAAGTGAAAACATTGATCAGGCAAATATGGATTTAGTGCTCAAACAACTGGTTCACACCCCAGACGAGCAGCGTGGCGCGCAGTTTGTTTGTGCCGCAGTCCTAGTCCTTCCAGATGGAACGGAAGTTGTGCGAAGTGGGTTAGTAAATGGCGACATTTTGCGCACACCTCGTGGCACTCAGGGCTTCGGCTATGACCCGATTTTTCAGCCCACAGGATTTACCCAGACAACTGCTGAACTCTCGCCAGAGGAAAAGGATGCAATAAGTCACCGTGGCCAAGCTCTGAGGCAGCTTGCCCAAGCAATAAAAGAGTTGATTTAACTCTATTTCTGAGTATTTTCTGACTTAACCGAATCTTTACGCTGTAGCGTTTGCGTGCCAGTGTTCGGTGGGGAACACTGAAGTAACGACCTTTGAAGATGTGCGAAAAAGGAATATCCATGTTGGCCTTCAATAACCAGATTAAATCAGTGAGTTTGATTGCAATTCTCAGTTTCAGTTTCACTGTGCTGCCAACCGGCGCGCGTGCTGCATCGACGACCTGCAACGGCCAAACAGCTACTATCACTTCTTCGGCACGAGTGATTACTGGCACATCCGGCCCAGATGTAATTGTTGTGCAAGGCTCTGGAGCACACACCGTAAGTGCTGGATCGGGTAACGATGTGATTTGTGGGGCTGTGGGAGACGACACAATCAACAGTGGCTCGGGCAACGATACAGTTCTGGCCGGGGATGGAAATGATGTAATCTCCACCCTTGATGGCAACGACACCGTCAATAGTGGTCCGGGTAACGACACCGTCAATACCGGGATAGGTAACGACACGGTTAATGCTGGAGATGGCAATGACGCCGTCGCAACTTCGGATGGAGAAGATTCAGTCACAGCTGGTTCGGGCAACGACACCGTTAATACCGGAACCGGCGATGACTCAATTGCTGCGGGACTTGGCAATGATTCAATCTCTTCTGGAAAAGGCAATGACACTGTCAACGGAGATGCCGGATTAGACATCATCTTCGGTGAAAGTGGCTCGGACACACTCGCGGGTGGCGCGGGTAACGATAGTTTGACGGGTGGCGACGACGGTGACCGAATAACTGGCGATACTGGAACAGATTCACTTTCAGGTGGAGCAGGTAACGACATGCTGCAAGGTGGAGCAGATCGAGATCAAATAAATCCAGGACCTGGAACGAACTACTGCGCTTCTGACAACTCCGACTCGATAGTCGGTGCCTGCACAATCGATACCGCTAGTCCGGGCATCTCCAACGCCAGCGTTACTCCGAGCGTGACCGCAGGATCTGCGCTGACTTTCATTTGGACGGTCAATGATAATTCAGCTGTTGAAAGTAGTTGGGTTACAATCGGCGGACCAAGCGGATGGGTTACGACTTGGTGCGGTTTTGGCCTAAAAGGAACTCGTATTTCGGGAAACATGCAAGGCTCAGTATTTTCGGCAACCTGCCAAGTCCCAGCCGATGCGGTCAATACCGAATACACGGCCTTCTTTGATGCAACTGATGTCTTTGGGCAAATGGCTCAGTCGTCAACAGCGAATTTTAGAATCATCGGCGGTGCTACAGATTCGAGTGCCCCCGTTGTCACAAATATCGCGTTATCTGCGCCAACAATTACCTATGGTCAAACATTGGACATCACCTATGATGTCCAGGATGAGACAGGCATGCAAGGAGTAATCGCTTGGGTTGCATTTAACGGATATAGCTTTGCCAACAATCAAGGGCGTGCTTACATTGATTATGGAACTTATGCATTCTCCCGAACTAGCGGTGATGAAAAGCAGGGAAGCTACAGTCAGACCATCTCGCTGAACAGTTTTGCTCCAGCAGGCGAATACACAATTTGGATTTCAGCAATTGACAAACTTGGCAACAAAGTTTTCTATCAAACCACCACGAAATTTAATGTGAGTTAGAAATTTAATAAGTAATGGTGCGGGAGAGGGGAGTCGAACCCCTACACCCGAAGGCGCTAGATCCTAAGTCTAGTGCGTCTGCCAATTCCGCCACTCCCGCACGTGACTCCTATTCTGTCAGACTTCTCAGTGTTCTTCTAACGGGCGGGTGCTATGAAGGAGTAGAAGCACAATTGCGCTTACTCCAGCAAGAACTCCAGCTATGGTCATAGGTAAGGATCCATTTCCTGAGCCTTTAGTCCACAACAATCCAGACCAGATGCCAGCAAGCAGTATCGCCCCGCCAGATAGCGACTGAAAAACTCCTTGGGCACGGCCGTGCATATTTTTTGGCACAGTATGCGAAACAATTGCCTTTCCAATACCGTCAGTCAATGCTGGGAAAAAACCATACAGCGCCACCGCTACGTACATAAGAACCGAAGGTTCAGTTAGCCGGCCCAGCGTTATGTAGGTTGTGGCGAAAGCAATCAGGCCGATTGCATACACGGTGTATGCGGATAATTTGTCTGCGATTATTCCTGCTGGATAGGCAGCCAGGGTGTAAACCAAGTTAAAGCCAATGTAAGCCAAAACGACATTAGTCATTGAGGTACCTAGTTGCGATAACCGAAGCAGCAACATAGTGTCTGGCAAATTCGTCAGCGCAAAAATCACAAATGGCAGTGCTGCATTCCAAAAACCACTTGGTAACCTCTCTAATACTTCAGAAGTATTTCCCTGAGGCTTGCTGACTTTAACCCTTACATCCTGAATAAATAACGAGATAACAACCGAGAGCACAGCCGGAATGACCGCCCACCACATCACTGCCCGCACATCGTTATTGAGAGCTGATAGACCGATTAAGGCCAAGACAGGACCGAGCACCGCACCAAAGGTATCGGCGCTTCGATGAAAGCCAAAAGCTCGAGCATAGTGGCTTGGCTCAACCGATTTAGTGATTAAAGCATCTCTAGGTGCTGACCTAATACCTTTTCCAATTCGGTCGACAACGCGCCCGAATAAGACCATTGGCCAAAATATCGCGCCAGCAACAAAAAGTTTTCCCAGCCCAGCGAATGCGTAGCCAGTGGTAATCAAGGTCTTACTGCCGATTCGATCCGAGGCCTTGCCAGCAAAGTATTTTGAAACGCCTGCCGTTACCTCGGCCGCTCCTTCGACAATCCCAAGCACTATCGCCGGCGCTGCCAAAACTCCGGTCAGAAAAAGTGGCATGAGCGGGTACATTAACTCGCTAGCTGCATCTTGGGTAAATGAAACCAGACTCAAAACTATTAAGTTTCGAGTAATCCACTTAGGTTTACTGGCTGCGGCCTCCACATCGTAAAGCCTACGCAAGCTTGTGAACGACTTCTGTTAATAAATGAACTAAGGAAGGGCAAACACTGCTTAGTTGAGTTTCAGTCAATCTTGAATGGGTCTTTAATTGGCCCAAGTTCAATACCTGCAGCTACGTGATCTGACTGCTCGCCACGAGTTAACTGTGCTAGGTGCGCCTTTTTATGCCAGCGCTCTTCAATCTTGCCAAAGCGCCAAATGGCAATCGCAAACAGCCAAACAATGGCAAAGGCTGCAACTATGAAATACCCGGCCTGGTTCAAATTGAACTGGTTGGCATAGTCCCAAAAACCGCCCGAAAGATTCAATTGACCGGAAATAACTTGCGCCACTTCCATGCCTCCAATGAATACTGCAACACCAACGGAAAGTCCGGTAATGATGATGTTGTAGTAAACCTTGCGAACTGGCTTTGAAAACGCCCAGCCATAGGCGAAGTTCATGAATGAACCATCAATTGTGTCGAGCAGGCTCATTCCGCCGGCAAACAAGAGTGGCAGACTCAGGATTGCCCACCAAGGTAATCCTGCAACGACCGAAGAGCCAGCCAACACAAGTAAGCCAATCTCTGTGGCAGTATCAAAGCCTAAGCCGAACAAAATTCCCAGTGGATACATCTTCCAGCTCTTATCGATTCGACGAGCAATCGGTCCAAAGAAACGCATCAAGAATCCACGAGAATCCAAGTGCTTTTCTAATTCTTCTTCGCTGTATTCTCCACGGCGCATTGCAACAAACACTTTGATGATTGAAACCATAACAACTAGGTTCAGGCCAGCAATAATCATCAAAAAGATTCCACTAACCGTGGTGCCAACCAAGCCCGTGTAGTGATGCAAACTTGAATTGTCATCCTTGAGCTGAGAACCAAGAGACTTGAGGCCAAAGTTGAGCAAAATTGCTAGCGCAGCTACTACTGAAGAGTGACCAAGGGAGAAGAAGAAGCCAACAGCTAACGGACGCTGACCTTCACTCATGAGTTTGCGCGTGGTGTTATCAATGGCTGAAATGTGATCAGCATCAAATGCATGTCGCATTCCCAAGGTGTAGGCCAAAACTGCCGTACCCCAGCCAAACATAGTTCCGTCACTCAAAATGTAATGACCGCGAGTCGCCGCAAACATTAAAGCAATTCCTGACACATGTAAGAAAGTTATGAACCCAAACATCAAGGCCATTCGTCGCCACTCATCACGAGTAAGTCGATCGCGCAGTTTCGCGTTGACTAGTTCGCCAGTCGACGGTGCTGTAATAGCCATAATTTAGTCCTTATTGCGAATTGTTTGCAATTACAAGTTTACGGCGAAAAGATTGGCCCCGCACAATTTTGGCCTTAATTGGCAGTTTCGGTGGGTATTGTGTTGATATGGCCGAAAACCCGTCAGACGAATTAGCTCGCGAATTACAACAAACTCGTGAACGCCTCTCGAAATCTGTTGATGATTTGCAGGAATACGTGCGACCAAGCAATGTGGCCAACCGGGGCCTAGAAAAAGTCTCAAGCTTTTTCGTAACCGAAGATGGTCAGCCAAGAACCGAGCGAATCGCAGCGGTCAGTGCCAGTGTTCTCGCGTTCTTTGGCTTGGCGCTAAAAAGTCGCGGCAAAAAAGACAACTAATTCTCAGGATGATTTATCGTCATACCCGCCATGTGATGGCGGCGACACAAAACTTCATAGCCGATTTCATCAACGGCACTTTCTGAAGTGTCACCAGGAAGAACTTGATCTCCTTCGGTAATCATCCTTCCATTTACGGTTCGCGCATTGTGAGTAGCTTTGCGACCGCACCAACAGAGCGCTTCTACTTGTAGAACTTGAATGCGATCTGCCAATTCAAAAAGTCTGGCCGAGCCAGGGAACAAGTCGGTACGAAAATCACTTGCGATTCCGAAGGCAAAAACATCAATATCTAGGTCATCAACGACATGGGCAAGTTGATTGATGTGTTCCCGAGTGTAGAACTGGGTTTCATCACACACAAGGTAATCCAAGCCGAGCTCACTCTTAAGTTGCTCTAGCGATAAATCAAAAAAGTTTGTCTCGTCGGTGACTTCAATTGCCTGAACCGCAAGGCCAAGTCGGCTTGAGAGAATGCCACTACCAGCTCGATCATTTCGGGTGAATACTAAACCGCTACGACCAGCTGATTTGTGAGTGTGATTTACCTGCGCGGCAAGGGTAGATTTACCACAATCCATCGTGCCGGTAAAGAAAACTAATTCAGCCATGTGCCACCCCTCATAACTTGATGAATTTAGTGTAGAACTTTGTTTCGCTCGTTACCGTCAAAGCATGAATCGTTTTGGCCGCTTTGCCAGGCTGTTTCTGGTCTTGGCGTTTCCAGTGAGTCTGGTGAGTTGTCATGTTGCCATTGACCCGGGACCGAATTCCACTGAATCACCGTCACTATCACCTGCACCAAGTCCAAGTAACTGGCCAAGCAGTACCGCCAGTCCATCAATAAGTCCGACCGCTTCCGGCTCTGAAACTACTTCACCAAGCTCAACGCCTTCAGCATTGCAAAAGGCGGTTGCCCTTTATTACGTGGGTAAAACTGAATTGGGATTTCGCCTTTATCGAGAATTTAGAAACATGCCTGTTGGTCATGATGCTGGTCTTGCTAGCTTGAGATTTTTGGTCAAGAACAAACAACGACCACTCGATGGTGACTATTTTAATCTCTGGGGCAATGGATCCACAATTAATTACATTAACTACACGGGCGAAAAGGCGACTGTAGACATATCTGTCGTTCCACTCAACGCAGGATCTGAAACTGAACTTCGAGCAATCGATCAGCTGGTTTGGACGCTCACGGCAAACCATCCGGCAACCAAATTCGTTAATTTCACTTCAGGTGGAAAAAAGTTTGAGAGTTTTGCTGGTCATGTTGATGCTCGTAAAGCATTTTCTAGGGAACTGCATTACGAAGTGCTAGCTCCTGTATGGGTCGATCAAGTAGCAAAAATTATGAGTAACCCAGTTGTGATGCGTGGAACAGCCTGCACCTTTGAGGCCGGCGTGCACTGGCAGCTATTCCGCGATGGCGAGATGATTCGCGAAGGAAGCACGCTTGCATCCGGTGGCTGTCCGATTCGGGGAGCGTGGACTGTTTCTTTAGGCATACTTCGAAGTGGAGATTACCTTTTTTCAGCTCAAGATATTTCGGCAAAGGATGGCTCAATAACTCAGGAAGATAGTAAGGATTTCTCTATTCGCTAGCTATTCGCAAGCAATGCCATCGCCATCACCATCTCGATACCAGGCATACTCGACATCTTTGCCTCGGTGATACGGTCCGTAGCCGGCAGCTTTGGCCAACTTGCATGAACTGAAGCGCGGATCAGTGTGCGAGCTTGCGCCCGTTGAGCCGCCGCCAGTCGATGATCCGCCAGATTTTGGTATCGATCCAAAGTGTCTAACCGCTAGTGCTGGTTTGACTACTTGATTTCGCACGCCACAAGCTCGCACCTTATTTTGTAGATCTCGCTTCTCAGTGGAATCAATAGTTAGGCCCCATCTATATTTGATTGCAATCCAATCCCCAACGTACTGGCACCAATAAGCGTGATTAGGTGGCATCCAAAGATATGGATCCTGATCACTTTTAGATCTATTTGAGGCTGCTGATACTGCAATCAACGATCGAGAATATCCGAGGTCGTTAGCGTACCGCTCTCTAGTGTCTGCATCCCATCGGTAGGCTCCTGATTGCCAGGCTTCAGACAAAGGAACCATGTGATCTATGTCCAAACTTCTGGCATTAGTAAATGTTTGATTGTCATACGGCGACTTCCAGCGCCCCCCAAATAGTGTGCAACTTGAATTTTCACTAGGTCGCACTTTTGCCTCTGACAGGAGAACTTCTTTTCGAGTGTTACAGCCATCCCGGTCCGCATCAACCCAAAGTTTGAAATATTCTCGCTGGTAGCCAGATTGATATTCTCTGGTTACCTTCAATTTGCTTAATAAGACTGATGCAGATGTTGTGGTGGTGGCCTGAACTGGTTGGCTGAGCAAAAAACTGGTCAGAGCAGCTGCTAGCGACAAACTGACTACGGACTTTGCAGGCATCGGACATCGATCACTTTCACAGATTCGTTTCTAAGTTAAGGGTATCTATCTGCTCAGACTAAAACTGAGCAAATTAGTCTGAGTTTTGTCACTTCTGTCTGCCAACATAGGGACATGACAAATTCATCTGCCTTTATCTATGTATTTATTGCCCTCTTTGTCGGCGTGGGTCTCGGGTTCATTATTGGTCGTGGCCGAAAGGTAACCGAAGGTACGGTCTCTGGGGACGTCACACTCCTGCAAGCACAACTTATTTCGACACAGGCTCAAGTAGAGCAGTTGAATTCTCAACTCAGCGCTGAGCGTAGCAATGCTAATGAAACCATTAAGTTACAGACGGAACTAGCAGCTCTTAAGGATGGAATTGCCGCCATTACCAGATCTGCAGCAGATGCAGATCGGCGCCGGGCTGCGGCTGAAGAAGGATTGCGAACTCAGATCCGTGCCATGAATGAAAGTAGTACCGAACTAGTTGCCCAAACGACAAGCATCGCTCGAGTACTAAATAGTTCTCAAGCTCGCGGAAAGTTTGGCGAAGCCCAGTTAGAAAAATTGCTGGAAAGTGCGGGTTTAATTGAAGGCGAACATTATCAAGTGCAGAGGGCAACTACAGGCGAAGGCAATGGACGCCCCGATGTAACCATCGAGATGCCTGGCGCGAGCGTTCTCTACATTGACTCAAAGTTTCCCTTTGAAAGTTTTTATCAAGCGTACGCTGTTGAAGATGAGACACAGCGAGAAGCATTGCTCAAGGATCATGCCAAAAAACTAAAAGACCACATCAAGACGCTGTCTGATCGTGAATATCAGCAACAAGGAACATCGCCAGACTTTGTAATCTTGTTTGCGCCCATCGAATCTATCCTTGCCGATGCACTTCGAATCGATAGCACTTTGCTTGACTACGCCTTCAAAATGAAAGTAACTATAGCGACACCAACCAACATGATGGCATTGCTTCGCACAGTTGGATATCTTTTCGGTCGCGAAAAAGTTGCGAAAAACGCTACAGAAATTCACGACTTGGCCGAGAAGTTCTTGCAGGACATTACGAAGCTGTACGTGAAAATTAATGAGGTTGGCAAGAACATCGAACGGATAAACAAGTCCTATGAAGATTTGACCAAAGTTGCACAACACACAGCACTGCGCAGTGCCAAGAAGATTCGAGCTTTGGATGTGCAAGGTCCAACTCCGGAGAACCCCATAGAAATAACGCAAGTTGTGCGGGAAATCACAATCACTGAAGCTGAAATTGAAGAATTCGAAATCGTTGACGAAGAATAAAATTCGAAACTTGGCCTGATCCCAAAAGTACACCGCATAGGACTTGAACCTATAACCCGCTGATTAAGAGTCAGCTGCTCTGCCAATTGAGCTAGCGGTGCTCGGTTGCCAGATTATCAGCAAATGTGCTCCGAGTGAAATGCGGGCTTAGCCAGCGGTTACTTTCGTTCGGTAGGCTAAGGACCATGCCTATCAACGCCGCCGGGACGGTAGTTGACGATGCCGCCCTCCGTTCCGACATCCGCCTACTTGGCGAATTGCTCGGCGAGACTATTACTAGACACAAGGGTCAGGAACTGCTTGATTTAGTTGAGCGAGTTCGTAAAGCTTCTCGGGTTGATGCCCACCAAGTCGCTGACCAGCTCTCGGATATTGACTTAGCCACGGCAATTGACCTGGCCCGGGCATTTTCCACCTACTTCAACTTGGCAAATATTGCTGAGCAAGTTCACCGCGGTCGCGCGTTGGCCCAGGATCGTAAGTTAAGTGGCGGAGTACTGGCGCGAACTGCGTCGAACATCTCCTCAGCTGGAATCCCAACGGATGAAGTTGCCGAAATAGTTAGCCGCCTAAATGTTCGTCCGGTTTTCACCGCCCATCCAACAGAAGCGGCCCGTCGTAGTGTCCTAACAAAGTTACGTCGAATTGCTGACTTTTTATATTCGCCCGGACACCCACGTTTGCGTGATCGGTTAGGTGAATTGGTAGACCTGCTTTACCAAACTGACGAACTGCGGTTGCAGCGTCCAGAAGTTTTGGATGAGGCGCGAAATGCACTTTATTATCTAGACGAGATTGCACGTGGTCCACTTGGCCACGTACTTGAGGACTTGGAAGGCGCCTTAGAACAACTTGGCGTAAGTATGCCCGTGACATCAACTCCACTAACTATGGGCTCCTGGATCGGTGGTGACCGTGATGGCAATCCATTCGTTACCGCGCAGGTGACTAGGAGTGTTTTTGAAATGCATCGTTCGCATGCCGTCAGCAACTTAATTCCAGTGCTGGATCGTGTGATTGAAGACTTGTCAATTAGTCGCACAGTGGCAGGTGATGAAGCTCATGTTGAAGAATTTTTGACGCAAATCGTTCCGGATCTGGCTGGCCTAGATTCCCGCTATGTTCGAATGAACGCCGAAGAGCCTTGGCGCCTGTCGCTAATTGCCATTCGACAGAAATTGATGAACACCCAAGCCGCTTTGTCAGATGATGAGGTGCCTGATGAAAGCGTTTATGGCGAGACGGTTGAGTTCATTGCTGATTTATCAGCCGTGCGCCAATCCTTACTTTCGCTTGGCACTGAGGAAGTTGCGCTTCGCGTTCTAGACCGTGCAATCTCAACCGCTAGTGCGATTGGTTTACATTTGGCCGGACTAGATGTTCGAGAGCATTCTGAAAAGTACCAGGAAGCAGTCGCTCAGTTGGTAGAGCCAGATGCGAATTATCGTGAGCTAACTCCGGACCAACAATTAGAATTTCTGCGCAATGAGCTAGCGCAATATCGAGTACTTTCGAATGGCGCTGTGGTTTTGGTTGATGAGGCTAAGACTGCGTTATCTGCATACCGGGAAATTTTTGAAGGCCAGAACCGTTTTGGCCATGAAGTCTGCCAAACCGCAATTGTTTCCATGACACGAGGAGCACACGATTTGTTGGCCGCAGTAATTGTTGGTCGTGAAGCGGGACTTGTTGATCTGGCAAATGAAGTTGTTCGTGTCGATTTTGTTCCACTTCTGGAAACGGTTGCCGAATTAACAGCTGCTGATCAAATCTTAGAAGATCTGCTGAGTACTCCTGCTTACCGCGAATTGGTCCGACTTCGTGGCGATGTGCAAGAAGTTATGCTCGGTTACTCGGATTCGAACAAAGATGCTGGAATCCTGACTTCGCAGTGGCAGATTCATTTGGCCCAGCGAAGACTGCGCGATGTAGCGAACAAGTATGGCGTACGACTTAGACTCTTCCATGGCCGTGGCGGGACAGTTGGCCGTGGCGGTGGTCCAACCTTTGAAGCGATCATGGCCCAGCCTTGGGGTGTACTTGATGGTGAAATCAAACTTACGGAGCAAGGGGAAGTAATTTCCGATAAGTACTTGCTGCCGCCGCTTGCCCGCGAAAACCTAGCCTTGACCTTGGCGGCAGCCCTAGAAGCATCTGTCCTGCATAAATCTTCAAAAGTTCCAGCTGAAAAGTTGGTTAAGTGGGATGAAGTCATGGACCTTGCGTCAGGAACCGCATTGGAAAAATATCGTGCCTTAGTTCAGCATGCTGATCTACCGGCATATTTCGCATCATCTACACCAGTTGGCGAGTTGGCTGATGTGCACATGGGCTCTCGGCCTGCTCGACGCCCAGACACTTCATCTGGAATTTCTGGACTAAGGGCAATTCCTTGGGTATTTGGCTGGACACAGTCTCGACAAATCGTCCCCGGTTGGTTTGGGGTGGGTAGTGGTCTGGCGGCTGCTCGAGAAGCTGGATTTGGCGATGAGTTAAACCAGATGTTAAAGGACTGGAACTTCTTCTCTAACTTCATCTCTAATGTCGAGATGACACTTGCTAAGACAGACATGGAAGTTGCAGCCAGTTACGTCAGGGAATTAGTACCTGCAGATTTGCAGCACCTGTTTGAGGTAATCAAAGCAGAATTTGAGTTAACGAAGCGAGAAGTACTTAAATTGACGGGTGAGAGCACAGCCTTAGAAAACAATGTTTCACTTGCCCGAACACTAGAGATTCGCGATAAGTACCTACTGCCACTGCATTACTTACAGGTAAGTTTCTTGCAGCGGGTCCGCGAAGTGAGGGCTTCAGGTCAAGAGCCTGATGCAGCACTTAGACGTGCATTGAGTGTGACAGTAAATGGCATAGCCACCGGCCTTAGAAACACTGGCTGATTAAGCCGAAATTGCCTCAGGCGTTAATTCCACAATCCGACCCAAGTAATCCTGAGTGGCTTGAGTAAGTTCATCATCCGACAAGGTGCGCGAGCTATGAATAACAAAAGGTTTTTGCCATTTCATTTTTGTCATATTTGCTGTAGCGATAAGCGGAGCTAGGAAGTCTTCCATCGTGAATTTGTTACTTCCCTCAGGTCGATAAGCATCTGCAGGTCCACCTGTACTGATTGCCACCATAACTGGCTTGTCGGCTAGTGCATTACCACCTCTATAGGCCCAACCTGGAGTCAGAATTTCATCCAAATACTTCTTTAGACTTGCCGGCGGTGAGTACCAAAACCAAGGAAACTGGAACACGACTGCATCATGAGCATCAATAATTTCCTGTTCCATCGTTACATCAAAACTACTTAGCCCAGCTGGAATGAGTTGATCAATGTGACGAACAGTTACTAATGGGTTTTCTTCTAGTGATCTGACGAATGCGTCGTTGATTCGAGATTCTTCAAGGCTGGGGTGACTGACAAGGACTAGTACTTTTGAACTCATAACAGTTACAAGTCTGGTACAGAACTATTTATTCCGCAGTATCAGATGTTTGCCTGCTTTTCGGCAGCATCTACTACATTTGCAAGTAGCATCGCCCGAGTCATTGGACCTGTTCCACCAGGCATCGGTGCAAAGTAGCCAGCAACTTGAGCAGCGCTTGGATGTATGTCGCCAAGTAGTCCCGCTTCGGTGCGAGTAATTCCGACATCTAAAAGAGCAGCGCCAGGTTTAACCATTTCGGCAGTAATGAAATGCGGTACACCAGCCGCTGCCACTACGATGTCGGCCTGCCGTAGGTGGTAAGTCAGATCTTTAGTCCCCGTGTGACACAAAGTTACCGTCGCATTTTCCGTTCTGCGAGTCAACAGTAAGCCAAGTGGGCGTCCAACAGTTACACCTCGACCAACAATTACGACTTCAGCTCCATCAAGTGGCACGTTGTAAGCGCGAAGCAGTTCAACAATTCCTCGCGGTGTGCAAGGAAGTGGCGCTGGCTCCCCAAGCACGAGTCGACCAAGATTCGTTGGATGGAGCCCATCTGCATCCTTCTCAGGCGACATTGAAGTCAATGCACCATTTGCATCAAGCCCTTTTGGCAGCGGAAGTTGCACGATGTAGCCAGTACAGCTCGGGTCTGTGTTCAACTGCGAGATTGCATCTAGGACGTCTGTTTGAGTTGCAGATGCTGGTAAATCTATTCGGATTGATTTAATCCCTACTTCTGCACAGTCTTTATGTTTGCCACCAACGTATGCATGAGAGCCTGGATCGTCACCAACCAAAATGGTGCCAAGTCCGGGCTGCACTCCAAGTGAATTCAGGCGTGCGACTCGCTGCTGCAACTGACTTCTGACTACTGCTGCGGTAGCCTTGCCATCGAGAATTACAGCGCTCATTTGGAACCTTTCAGGTAACGCACCTAACTAACAATGCCACATGTCACCTAGCCCAGTCACACTTAGTCGCCTTTGGCCAAAACCTGTTCATCAGCTGGCGGGCACATTGGCTCTTTAATTCGGTTGTTACTAAACTGAACTCTGAAACCAGTGTTTCAAGGCAATTCACCTTTTGCATCAATTGACTTTTCGGAGTGTGTAGTGACCGACATTTTGAAAGAAATGTACGAAGAGACGATGGCCGGCAATGCCCCAAGAGTTCTTGAATTGACCAATCAGGGCTTAGCAGAGGGTATGACCCCAGAAACCTTACTCTTTGAAGCCCTAATTCCTGCACTTGAAGAAGTTGGTGCGCGATTTGAGCGCGGAGATTACTTTGTGCCTGAGATGCTTATTGCCGGTCGGGCAATGAATGGCGCACTGGAGGTACTTCGACCACTGCTTGCTGACACCGGTGCAGAGACAATTGGCACTTTTGTGATGGGAACTGTCAAAGGCGATGTTCACGACATCGGAAAAAACTTAGTCAACATCATGCTCGAAGGCGCTGGATTTAATGTAATTGACTTAGGGGTCCAAGTATCTCCGGAGAAATTTGTTGCGGCTGTCCAAGAACATAAGCCTGACATTGTTGGCATGTCAGCATTCTTAACCACAACCATGCCGATGTTCAAAGTAAATATCGAAGAACTGACCAAGGCTGGATTACGTGATGACCTAATCGTGCTTGTTGGCGGAGCTCCAGTTACGCAGGAGTACGCTGATGTGGTGGGCGCTGACGGATATGCGGCAGATGCGTCAACTGCGGTTCGAGTTGCAAAATCGCTAATCGCGGCAAAACGTGCCTAACTGCAACATAAGGGGTATTGAATGCATACATTATTGAGTTCTGCAACCAAAGAAATCACGATGGGTGGCGACTTGCCATTTGTCATCATCGGTGAGCGCATCAATCCCACGGGCCGAAAAATATTTCAGGAAAAACTTCGCGCTGGCGATTTTTCAACTATAGAAATTGATGTTGCTGACCAGGTTGCCGGCGGTGCAGACATGCTTGATGTCAACATGGGAGTTCCACTTACCGATGAACCCGAGCTTCTGGCTAAGGCAATAAAACTAGTTCAAACTCTTACTGATTTACCGGTCTGCATTGATTCATCTGTTGTTGAAGCCCTTGAGGCTGGCCTGGCAGTTTATGAAGGTAAGGCACTTATCAATTCGATGACCGGTGAGGATGACCGGATGGAAGCGATTTTGCCATTAGTTAAAAAATATGATGCGGCGATAATTGCGCTACCAAATGATGAGACCGGTATCCCAATGACTGCGCCTGAACGCATGCTGATTGTTGACAAGATTGTTGTCGCAGTAGAGAAAGCTGGAATCTCACTGGAAAACTTAGTAATCGACCCTTTGGCAATGACCGTAGGTGCAGATCCAGAGGCGGTTAAAAACACACTTGAAACAATTCACCAGATAAAAGAGAAGTACGACTTAAATATGTCAATCGGTGGCTCCAATGTCTCGTTTGGCTTGCCAAATCGCCACGCACTCAATGCAGCCTTCTTGCCGATGGCGATTGCCGCCGGCTTGACTTCGGCAATTATGGACGCGCGTACTCCCGCCGTGGTTGAATCGGTCCGTGCCAGTGACCTCTTGATTGGCAATGATGCTTGGGGCGGAAACTGGATAACCCGATTCCGCGCGGCACAGAATGTCTAATCACTTCTAGTAGTCTTGGGTTACTTCGACCGAAAGATACTTACGTGAGCGATAACACGCCTTCTGCAACTGATGCAGCTGCACTTGGTCGTGTGCAACTCAAATTTGAGCCAAGTGGGCAGGAGGTTCGAGTGCCGCCTGGGGTCTCAGTTTTTGATGCGGCTTCCTGGAATGGCTTGGCAATTGACTCCACCTGTGGTGGACACGGAACTTGTAAGAAATGCAAGATTCAAATCCTGGAAGGCGAAGTTCCAGTCTCGAACCTTGATGTCCGAGCTTTCTCTTCCGAACAACTCGCACAAGGCTGGCGATTGGCTTGTGCCGCTAAAGCCAACGGCAATCTAAAAGTTGATGTCCCACCGCTTTCTACCCGACCTAAGGCAGCAACTGTAGGGGTTGGTCGGCAGGTAATTCTGCGCCCCACTGTGCAAAAGCGGTATGTCGAACTCGCTGAACCAAGTTTGCATGATCAGGCGATGGACTTAGAGCGACTACAAAAGTCTATTAGTGACATCGAGTTTTCTGCTGATTTATCGGTGCTACAAGCCTTGCCAACAATCCTTCGTTCGGCCAATTGGAAAGTGACTGCTGTAATTAACGACGATGTCTTAATTGCTGTTGAGTCAGGGGATACGTCGACTAAAAGTTATGCTGTAGCTTTTGACTTGGGCACTACTACAGTTGTGGCAACCTTACTCGATTTAAATACGGGCACCCCAGTTTGCGTAAAGTCCATGTTGAATAAGCAACAACCTTTTGGTGCTGACGTGATCTCGCGAATTTCTGCGACCATGCTTGACAGTAATGCGCTCGCGACGATGCAATTAGCAGCGGTAGAGACTTTGAATGAATTGTTAGCCGAAGTTTGCCAAGATTCTGGGGTCTCTTCCTCAAATATCTATGACATTGCGATTGCTGGCAATGCCACAATGATGGAATTGCTCTTAGGTATTAATCCAGAACCAGTTGGAGTCGCGCCATTTATCACGGCAACCCGCAGTTGGCCGATACTTAAAGCCAGTGAGATTGGCTTGGGTAGCCTGCCGAGTGCTAGATGCTACATTTTTCCACTGTTTGGCGCTTATGTTGGGGGAGACATTGTCGCTGGCGCACTTGCTACCGGGATGGACCGAGATAAGCGAGTCCGATTATTAATTGATGTTGGAACTAACTGTGAAATCGTACTGTCAGATGGTGACAAAATTCTTACTACCGCAGCTCCGGCCGGACCAGCTTTTGAAGCCGCCTCCATTTCGTGTGGAATGCGGGCCGCGGATGGCGCTATTGAAGTAGTGCAAATAATCGACGGCGACTTAATACTAGGGGTAATCGGAAATGTCGAGCCGGTCGGACTTTGCGGATCCGGACTAGTTGATGCAGTTTATGCACTGCATCAACAAGGAATAATCGATGATTCTGGTCGCTACATAACTAACGAAGGTGCCGAGCAACTAGTTCCAGGACTGGCAACAAGATTAATTACTTTAGAAAATCAGGAGCGGGCATTCGTGCTTGCCTGGGAAAACAATCGGCCATCAGTTTATCTGTCTCAGCGCGATGTTCGAGAGTTACAATTTGCCAAGGCATCAATCGCGACAGGCTGGCGTTTGCTTCTTGATGAGCTCAACCTTTCCTCAGAGGATGTACAGCAAGTTCTGCTCGCCGGCTCCTTTGGTTCATATTTGTCACCAGCTTCAGCGATTGGGATTGGTTTAGTGCCCAAACTTCCAGTTGCGAGAATTGTCAGCGCTGGAAATGTGGCAGGCGAAGGGGCGAAAATGGTTTTGTTATCTCAGGCCGAGCGACATGGTGCAACAACGTTACTTGAAGAAGTCGCCTATGTTGAACTCTCGGATCGCCCTGATTTTAATGATAAATTTATGGCTGAGCTCGCTTTGCCATCATAATCTTAAGTGCGGTAGCCGCCTGCTACGTACTGGTAGCAAAGCCTACTGAAATGACCCTTACCTATATGTGGAAGTGACAGAACCATTGAGGAAAATGTAATTCAAACAATGCCCTCAGTTTGCGAAACTTCTAAGGGAAATAAAAAGTGCCCACTAAGTAGCGGGCACTTGGGGTGAGTGACGGGACTCGAACCCGCGACGTCCTGGACCACAACCAGGTGCTCTACCAGCTGAGCTACACCCACCATGACTGCAAAAGAAACTTTGGCAGAGCTCTTAGTCTATGCCAGCGGAGAGCCAGGCGTTAAATTGCCGGCTTACTAAACATCAGTAGCGAACGGACGACCCATAATGTGCTCTGAAATTGCCCGAGCAGTTAGTGTGTCTGGTCCAGGTTCAGGCACCATAATTGCAGCGCGGTAGTAACGGAGTTCATTGATTGAATCTCTGGTATCGCCCAGTGCTCGGTGATTTCCGGTCTTCAATGGATTGGCAAAGTAAGTGCGCGAGTACCAGCGCCTGGCCAATTCTTTGAGGCTGGAAACATCAATAATCCGATAATGCAAGTATGAATCGACACGAGGCATATCTCTGCGCAAGAAAATCCGATCGACATAGACACTTGAGCCAGCAAGTGGAGCCTTGAATGATTCTGGAACGTGTGAAGTCACGTAATCAAAGAGTTGCTGCTCTGCTTCTTCAAGAGTCAACCCGCTTGGAATGTCATGGAGCAATCCTGAGGCAGTGTGCATTTGAGTGACTACTGGGTCCATCGTGTCTAGTTTTTCTTGCGGAACTTTGATGACAACTTCGAAGCCATCATCCAATTCATTGAGTTCGCTGTCAGTGACGATGCAGGCAATTTCCACAAGCGAGTCATTAACAAAATCAAGACCCGTCATTTCGCAGTCTATCCAGACAATTCGGTCAGTTTTTGATTCGCTCACGCAATAAGCCTAACCAGTTAGGAAAAAGATTAATGAGAGGGTTAAAGCCAAGGCTATTTTGCTAGCTTTTCTTCAAGCTCTACAACTCGCTTTCGAAGTGCGGCAAGCTCCGCTTCCTGCACCAAACCAAGGCGACCAACGACTTTGTCCACTTCGTCAGCAACGGACTCAGATACGTCTGCTGAACCTTCATGGTCCCGATTACACATGTTTGGTCGAGGCAACGTGTCTGCTAAGTCGAGAAGTGCAGAAATCGCAGATGCACTAAGAGTGACTACGGCAGCATTGACCGCATCTACATCAACCATCGGAGCACTTTCGTCTGCACGTTGTTCACGAACTCGATTGCCTATTGAATCTAACGTGTCTGCGGCTTGACGAAGGATTGAAGAGAGATCAAACATAAGAACAGCGTAATCTGATGTGACATATCACGCACTTGCTGGAGATGCGCTGTGTTGAGTATCACGCGACAATGAAATGTGCCAGAAATGCCAACCTATGCCTTGAGCCGAACCGCAAAATTGGCTTCGGTGCCAGTAAGTCATGCTGGTAGGCGGGCGGTGGTTGCTGGCACCCGGATAGGTGGTGGGGACTCGCAGGCGGCATTAATCCGTGCTCAACGTCGCACGGCCGAACAACTTTTTAGCGTTCTTGGCACGCTAAAGGGCGGCGCTATGAAATTTGGTCAAGTACTGAGCGTCCTTGAGGCGGCCTTGCCCGAAGAGATGATTGCTCCTTACCGAGAATCTCTAACAAAGTTGCAAGACAGCGCCCCTCCTATGTCGGCCAAGAATGTGGAACTGCAGTTAACTAAGAGCCTCGGGAAAGATTGGCGTGGTCGATTTCAAAAGTTTTCAGACCTACCTTCAGCTGCTGCGTCCATCGGACAAGTGCACAAGGCGATTTGGCACGATGGGCGCGAAGTCGCAGTAAAAATCCAGTATCCCGGAGCTGCAAAAGCGGTCATGTCAGACCTCAATCAAGTGTCCCGCATGGGCAACATTTTTGCCTTTGCCTTTCCAGGTATTGACCTAAAAGCACTCTTAGCAGAATTAAAGCTCCGCGTTGGCGAAGAGCTTGATTATTTGCACGAGTCAAAAGTTCAACGTAAGTTTGCAGTCGCCTTTGACGGACACAAAGATTTTTTCATTCCACACGTTCTTTCTGCGGCGAGTGAAGTCGTTGTTACCGAATGGGTAGAAGGAAAATCTCTTGCACGCATAATTGAATCAGGGACTCAAGATGAGCGCGATAAATATGGAAAAATGTACCTTCGTTTCCTGCTGTCAGGACCAAAAATTGCTGGCCTGATGCATGCAGATCCCCATCCAGGAAATTTTCGCGTTATGCCAGATGGCCGACTAGCAGTTCTAGATTTCGGCGCCACCGCAGACTTACCTGATGGCCTGCCGAAGGCAATGGGAAAGTTACTGTTGGTAGCCATGGCCAATGATGGCTCCGGAATTGAATCTGGTTTGCGCGCTGAAGGATTTATCCGACCAGGCATCCAAATTGATCCGGAGTCATTACGTGATTATTTGGCTCCATTTACTGAGCCAGCAAAAACCCAGGTTTTCAAGCACAGTAGGGAGTGGTTACGGGAGCAATTCTCGCGAACTAGTGACCCACGCAATCCAGACTGGGCAATAGGACTGAAAATAAATTTGCCACCGAATTATTTGCTAATTCATCGGGTTTGGCTGGGAAGTATTGGTGTGCTCTGTCAACTGGAGTCCGAATTTTCGGTAATAGACGAATTTATTGACTGGGTTCCTGGCTTTCAGCAAGACTTAGTCACTTCTTGACCAATTCTTAACACTTCTCGGTATCTCCCTTTTACTTCAGTTTGCAATGCTGGAAAAGTAAAAGGAGAGTTATGAGAAAGAATCAGCTGTTTGCACTTAGTACATTTGCCGGAATTGCTGGAACTACATTCTTATCAGCCGGAGCGACCTCAGTTGGAAGTACTGGATCTCTTAGTGCAAGCGGGCTACGACCAAGTCAACCGGTTACGCAGAGTCACTTCGCTAACACATCGAGTTCCGCAATTAGCCTCAAGACTCGTTCGATTACTGGCGATTCTGTTTGGGTAAATTTTGGCTACGTGCAGGTTAAAGCAATAGTCAAAGGCAAAAAATTGCTTAACGTCAAAGTAGAAAAATCTCCAAATCAAGATGGAAACTCGATGATGATAGCTAGATACTCCTTGCCCATTTTGCGCAAGGAAGCACTGGCAGCCCAATCCGCAAGAATCAAATCGGTAAGCGGTGCTTCCTACACTTCTTATGGCTACAAGCAATCATTGCAGTCGGCTCTAGTAAAGGCAGGCATCAGTTAGGCAAGCCCTAGGACTTTATCAACTGGCTGTGGTGACCCAATACAATGAACTGTGACTTCAGATTCCAAGAAAATCTGCCTTATTGCCGTTAATTACTTCCCCGAAGTAACGGGATGTGCGCCGTACACCACAGACTTGGCTGAAAATTTAGTAAAACTTGGGCATGATGTGACTGTAATTACTGCGCTACCGCATTACCCACAGTGGTCAATTCCACCAGAATACAAAACTAAAGAACGTCGGAATGAAGTCCTAAATGATGTTCAAGTTCTGCGCTGCAAGATATTCGTGCCGGCAAAGATGTCCGCATTAGCGCGAGTTGCTTTTGAGGCATCATTTCTGTTTTCAGCATGGTGGCGAAGTCGATCTCAAAGACCGGATATTGTCATCGCCGTAAGTCCAGCACTAGCCGACGTAGTCGTTGGAGCAGCTTTAGCGAAGCGGCGGAAAGTACCATTTGGAGTTCTGGTTCAGGATTTGATGACTGCTGCTACCACTCAGTCGAATATTTCTGGTGGTGACAAGGTTGCAGGTCTTGCCTCGGCAATTGAAAGTAAGTATCTACAGCGCGCTGATTCGGTGGCGGCCATAACTGAATCCTTTTCGGATTCCATTATTGGGTTAGGGGTAAATTCAGACGACGTTGTAGTTTCACCAAACTACTCCGTGAAAAACATTGTCAAGATTCCACGTGAGCAAGCGCGAGCACAACTAGGCTGGCCAACTGACACTTTCGTGCTTACCCACACAGGAAATATGGGATTGAAACAAGATTTAGGCAACCTTATTGAGGCAATCCGACTTGTTGACTCAGACCAGGTAAGGCTCCTGCTGGTTGGCGACGGCAGTCAACGCGCGGAATTGGAACAAATGGCTGGTGCTGATCCAAAAATCGAATTCATGGGACTTGTCGATGAAAGTGATTATTCAGCACTGCTTTCAGCTAGTGATGTTTTGCTGCTAAATGAAGCGCCAACAATTTTCGACATGTCGCTACCATCCAAGCTCACAGCTTATGAAGCTTCTGGTCAACCAATTTTGGGTGCAGTCGTCCCTGGCGGAAATACCTCAAAAGTCCTTGCAAAGTTAGCTCAGGCGAAGCAAGTTCCAGCTGGTGAACCAAGAGCGCTTGCCGAGGAAATTACTGCTCTTCTTGGTCAGGGTACCCAATTAAAGTCCGAAAAATCGGAGCAAACAACGTTGTCAGATGCAGGTGAGTTACGAGCTCAGCGAATCAATTGGGTACTGAACTTTTTTAAGAAGTAGCGGCCCGATAGATAGCCAAGAGTTCGTCACCAATGTGCTTCATTGAGAATTCCTTTTGCGCTAGTTCCAATGCGCTAGCTGAGTAAGTTAGCAAATCTTGAGTAATCACTTTTACCGCATTAACCAGGCCGTCAACAGATCCGTCAGTCACAATGCCAGCGTTTCCTCGTTGAATGTATGGAGCAAGTCCGCAGCTGTCGGTAAGCACTACTGGAATGCCACACGATAAGGCTTCAAGGATGATCATTGGAAATGGTTCGTTTACCGACGGCAGCACCAGGATTAGTGTTCGTGAAAGTAAATCAAGTACGCCATCGTGATCTTTGGGTCCAACATAAGTTACTCGTTGGGCTAAAGCATGCTTCTCGATCAGAGAAAGGACTGCGTTGAGTTCACCTTCATCCGCACCAGCAATCTTGAAATCAGAAAAATTTTCGTCGCCAGACAATTTTGCTGCCATCTCGACAAACCGGGTTGGTCTCTTTCGCTCTTGCAATCTTGAAATGAATGAGATGCTAGTTCTCTCAACAGCAGAAGACTTGGACTGAGCGGGAACCCCATTTGGTAAAAAAGCTAAATTGCTTAAAGCGGACTTAGCCACCGCGGGATAATCCTGCTGCTCTTGCTCGGTTAAATAAAGCAACTTGCTGGCCTGTATTAGGGATTTTCTAACCAGCAGGAAGTCAAGAATTCTTCCGGTGGCTCTCTGTGTCGGGTCTATCATGCCGTGGCCCTGAATCACGTAAGGAACATTTCGCAACCGACAAATGAAGGTGATTGGCAAGGTGATTAGATCGCGGGCAAGGTGAATGTGAACAACATCAAAATTCCTTACATTACGCCAAGCCCAAGCTAGTAGTTTCAGCGAAATCAGACCGCTAAAGCCAAGTTTTGCGTGGATTTGCCTGACTGCAAATAGATTTGCGTTGATCCCTTCAATTTCTTGCGGAATCGTTGGGTAATCGCGGCACCCACCAACTAACTCAACCTTTATATCTCGACTCTTAAGTTCATGGGCCAGATTTAGGGCGACCCGAATCGGACCCCCAAAGGCATTGTCGGGCGATTGAAGAGTAAATGCGTGCAGTATTTTCAAGATGGCTCAGCTATCTCTCGCAGTTGACCATTGATAAGCAGGCTGTTATTCGGAATTTCTCCGCGTGCAATCTCTCGCGCTGAAATCACGCAGTTTTCGCCAATTTCAGCGCCGGGCAAAACGGTTGCCCGAGCTGCAATCCAAGAACCATTTCCGATCGTTATTGGTCGATTGCGATAGGGGAAATCAATTTTTGCATGGTCGTGAGAGCCACTACAAAGCATGGCTTCTTGGGAGATGCATACGTCATCACCAATTGTGACTTCTACGATGTTTATGATTCGAGCGCCTTCTCCAAGCCAGCAGTTGTCACCAATGTGTATCTTCCACGGCCACATGATGCGAACATCATGGCGAATAAAGACATTTTCGCCAACCCTCGCTCCGAACAGTCGCAGTGCTGATGCCCTGAATCTGTTTGGGAACCAAAATTTCTGGAAAATCAAAAATGAGAAGCCAAACCAGAGCGCCTGCCAGACTTTGTTGCGACCACGGTCATAGCCAGCGGCATCGAATTTACTTAGATCTCGCATAGCGGCCTTTGTGCTGATTTAGTAGGAACAGGGCAATTCTACTATCAGCGGTTGAGAAAACTTGCGACTAATTCGGAGCAGGAAATGTTGGTATTCTTGGCAAAGGACATAAGACACAAAGCATGGGGTACTAAGTGCTAGACGAGAAGTATGTAATCGGTATATGCACGACTGGAACTCGGGCAACTTTAGACCTTTTTCTGGACAAATTTATTCCCACGCTCAACGAGCATTCTGAAAACTTGCGCATCGTAATCGCGATTAATGGTGTTGGAGATATTGAGGTCGCCCAACTTCCTAATCTCACAGTTGTTCGCGAACTAAGACCAGGAATTGCATACGCACGCAACCGAGTCCTTCAAGAAGTCAATCCTGACGAGAACTTGATATTTATCGATGATGACGAGTACCCCGACGAGAAATGGTTCACCAATCTGACTCGAGCGCATAAGCAGTTTCCCACGGACATCATCTTCGGTCCAGTTTATGAAGTTGATGATGGCGGCGAAGTGGTCAAGGACTCTAAAATACGACCAATGCGAAATCTTGCTACTGGTACTTTATTGAAGTCGGCAGCAACTAATAACCTGCTGATTCCAAGTAATATCATTGGCTCGCGTCATTTGTATTTTGATATTTACTTCAATAGAGGTGGATCAGACTCCGATTTAACAATCAGACTCGGCAATGCCGGCTACCTGATTCGCTGGGTTTCCGATGCCATCCTGTATGAAGTGCAAGATAGCGAAAGATCGAATTCAGACTGGGCTTACAATCGCAACTGTCGCAACTCTGCTTTGTATCCTTTGGTTATTCTGAGGAATAGTTCCGTGCCTTATATATTTGCCTACTTCTTGAAAAAACTATTTCAGGTGTGTATTTATTTCTTCCTTCAGTTTTTCGGCATTAAATTCAAAAAGAAGTACCACTTGTTCAAATTGAGCATTAAGTCCTTGCTCACAGGTGATTCGGGACTTTACAGTGACTAGTTACCAGGGTGCAAAAAAGCCAAAAGTGCTGTGGCTAACAAATCTAGCTACTCCCTATCGAATCCCACTATGGAAATGGCTAAACCAGGAAGTCGACCTCACTCTAGGAATGCTCCGAGATCCAGCTAGAAATAGATTTGGCGATTGGGATCAAGACTCACTTGGCGTGAAAACCCAGTTCTATATGTCTCCCACACTTTCAATCGGCAGGCGAGCTATTTATTTCCCGAACGGTCGCCTTAAAAAGGCACTCAAAGGTGATTTTGATGTATTTGTCCTGGGCGGATGGGAATCTCCTGCCTATTTTTATGCGCTCTGGATTGCTAAGCGCAAAGGAATTCGCGTTATTGGGCATGCTGGTTCAACCTCATTTTCTAGTGAGTTCTCGGGAAGCGCAGTTGCCAAGTTAAGAAGCTGGTTTCATCGGCAACTTGATTTTGTTGTTAGCTATGGCACAGAGGCCACTAAATTCCTAGTTGGAATGGGAGTAGCTGAGAGTAAGATTTCAACCGCATTCAATAGCGTGGATAACACCTATTTTTATCAGGAGATCTCAAAGTTAAATCGCCAGCCGGTTAACAAAATTGGGCATAACTTTATTTTTGTTGGACGACTGATGCCACTGAAGAATATCGCCAACATAATTTTGGCGTTTAACCAGATTAAGCAGCAAGGCGATACTCTGCGAATCATCGGGCGCGGCAAGCTGCGCGACGAGTTGGTTGAATTTAACAAGAGCCTAGACCTAGAGTCAGAAGTTCAATTTGTTGACCACAAAGAGCCGCATGAACTGATTCAAGAATATGCAGTGGCGAATACCTTAATCTTGGCATCGACCACTGAAGTCTGGGGCTTAGTAGTTAACGAAGCGTTAGTTTGCGGATTAAATGTTGTAGTCAGTTATAGATGTGGCGTCTCAGCTGACATTGCACACATGGACGGCGTCTACATTTCTGGCAGCGATTCTGAGTCCATAGCAAGCAAGATGAATGAGAGTCGCGAACATTGGAGTGGCCCTAGGGAAAATCCAGCGATCATTGAATACACAATCGAACGATACGGTAAACACTTTCTGGAAGCGATTAATCGATAAATCGATTAAGTGAATTTAGAATGTTAAAAGTGAGAGCAGGAATTTAGGAATGAAACAGTTGCAGAGAGTTGTTGTCGTTGGTGGCTCCACAGCCTCGGGACATTCGATAGATGAAGACAAGAATTTCGGCTACCTAACTTCAACCCGACTAGATTTACCTCTGCATTTCTATACTTCTGACTTAGCGAAGATGGAACAACTGAACGAAATTATCGAGTCCAGTGACATCTCCAAGAATGATCTTGTCTTAATCCTTGCTGGAATTGGCGACTCATGGCCTCAACCACAAGGTATTTTTCAAAGAATCCTCCCTCCATCTTGGCGCGGAGCAGGAAAAATGAATCCTGCCTCCAGAATGAGCCGAAGCTTTAGTCGAAGAATAAGACAGCGCGTTCGACATTTCTTGAAATTTTCCGTCAAGTTATTCTTCTGGATACTGGGTTATTACCGACCAGACACGAATAAAGCGAAATTCTCAACGGATGTATCAAATATCATTCAGACTATTCAGAAAATTGGCTGTCCTACCATCTGGCTATTCCCACAAAAGCCTCGGATTTTTTCGACTTTTATCGAATTATCTACAGTACGTAAATATATTTCGATAATTACAAATCAACTGGAAGAGTCTGGTGCTGAGAACATTCTGGCAATCGACATTAATTCGGTGATCGACGATCAAGCTGACATTCTCGGTGACGGTCTTCATCTGGCCGAATCTGGACACGAAAAAGTAGCACAGAAGATAGTTTCATCAACGACTGAAATTTTCAAAGGTTAGAATCGCACTACTATGAGCACTCTAGCTTCAACAACGAACGGTGTGACCTCTGCAAGTGGCGAAGTCTCCAAACTTGCATTTGGCAAAGCATTTTTCGCATTTATTGCAGTTGGGCCACTTTGGCTGGGGTTGCTTCAAGTTCCATTTGATGAATTTGCAGGCAGATACATAGTCCTAACACAGGTAATCCTGATACTTATATCTGCAGTGATGTTCACGATCGAATTTCGTAAAGCTAATCCCCGGCCGCTACTGTTGATGATTTGGCTATTTAATGCAGCAGCATTCGGGATTCCTGGATTAAGTCAAATTCTTTCTAGTACGTATCCTTGGCCGCTTTTAGTTTCTGATGAGGAAATTTTTGCAGCCCAACTAGCGACAATATTTTCCTCATTATTACTTGTCTTCTTAATTGAAATGTCATCTGCCGAGAAAGCTCGAGAAGTCGCAGTTAGAAGAGTGGATACCTTTAGGTTGCGTAACCTAACCCTTTTCCTAGTTCCAGCCCTGTTGTATACCTTTCAATTGGGTGGCGGCTTGCAGGCGTTCTTTAGTTCTCGAGGAGCGTTATCAGCTGCCAAATCTGCCGCCGGCTTGTCAAAAGCGCAGAGTGGCTTGTTCTTCACTGGCACTCAGTCACTAACTCTTTTAGTTTGCGTGTGTGCGCTTATTCTGCGTAAGCGCGAAAAGAATAATGCCGTTGCCAACATCGCGCTATTTGTGTCCGTTTCTGGCCTGTTGATTATTGCAAACCCACTTTCTGCCAGTCGATTTTGGTTCTTTACCGTTGTTACGACTTTGGCTCTGGCAACAATAACATTGACGCCTGGACGAATTAGATTTGGCGCGATGTCTGTGTTTATTGGCATCCTGTTCATTTTTCCCTTGGCTGATTACTTTCGGCGCGAAAACCGCACAGTAGGTTCGGTTGGATCATCCGCATGGCAGACCGGGGACTTCGATACCTTGCAAATTACTTCATCCGCGATTAATTGGTTTTATCAGAATGGCTCCGTTTGGGGTCATCAGTTAATGGGGGCTATCTTTCCGATGGTCCCTAGAAGTATTTGGCCGAGTAAACCGTACGACACCGGAATCTTGATAGCCCGAGCAAACGGCATGAAATTTGAGAACATCTCTGGACCATGGGTGGGTGAAGCGGTAATTAATTTTGGCTTTTTTGGTGTAGTTCTTTTCCCGATTGCAATGGCCTATGGCGCAAGAATAATTCGCCGCAGAACAGAATTTTTCCCAGATGACTTTGGCGTTATTCTCGGTGCATTCTCGGTCGGGTATCTTCCCATTGTGCTGAGAGGCTCCTTAATTCAGGCATCTGGAGCCGCAGGTATTTTCACACTTTTAGCGCTGTATTTGATGCCAAAAGTTAGTAGCTCAAAGAGATTGAAATCCCGCTTAGATGTGGTGCCGAGGCAATCAGCTCCAACCAATTAATTGAGTTTCCGAATTTTTCCAGGGACTATGCTTTATTTATCATCGCTATCGCATGGAGTTGACTTGTGACTGAAATTAAGAAAAGCGCGAAAATTTACATTGCTGGACATAGAGGTTTAGTTGGGTCAGCACTTTGGGCGCATTACACGAATCTAGGCTTTGAAAATTTGATTGGCTGGCGTTCGACTGAATTAGATCTGCGGGATCGTGACCAAACAATTTCAGCACTAGCCGATGCTAAGCCGGATGTAGTAATAATGGCCGCGGCCAAGGTAGGCGGAATTGTTGCCAACAACACCTACCCCGTTGAGTTTCTTCAAGACAATATCCGGATTCAGGCTAATGTCTTTGAGGCTGCACACTTAGCGGACGTTGGTCAGCTGCTATTCCTGGGATCTTCGTGCATCTATCCAAAGTTTGCGCAGCAACCAATCTCAGAAGACTCGCTACTTACCGGCCCGTTGGAACCAACAAACGATGCTTATGCAATTGCCAAGATTGCTGGAGTGTTGAACATCCAGGCTTACCGCCGTGAATATGGGCGCAAGTGGATTTCCGGGATGCCAACTAATCTCTATGGCGAAAGAGATAATTTTGATTTACAGAGTAGCCATGTGTTGCCAGCAATGATTCGTAAGTTCCACGATGCCAAAGTGGGGAACGCGCCAGATGTCACTCTTTGGGGGACTGGAAGTCCACTGAGGGAATTCCTACATGTTGCTGACTTGGCTCGTGCGTGCCATTTCCTGCTAGAAAACTACGACGATGGAGCTCCAATCAACATTGGCTGGGGCCAAGATGTTCCAATTAAAGAACTTGCTCAAATAGTAAAAGAAACGGTTGGCTTCTCAGGAAATATTGTTTGGGACACCACTAAGCCAGATGGCACACCTCGCAAATTACTCGACACTTCCAAAATTAATAATCTTGGGTGGGAGCCCAATATTGAGCTTCGCGACGGCATTGCGAGCACTTACCAGTGGTATTTGCAAAACCTGTAAGAATGCATTTTCGAGATTCAGTTATTTACATTCAAATTTAGTAAGAGCCATGCCCGGTCAGGACAACTTTTACCGTGCGCAGCAAGATACCCAAATCAAGTCCGATAGACCAGTTGTGGACATACTGCAGGTCCATCTGCATTCGTTCTTCCCAAGATGTCTCTTTGCGCCCACTAACTTGCCATAATCCAGTAAGTCCAGGCTTAGTTAGGTGCCTGCGATGATCTTCGTCGCCCAAAAGATCAAGTTCTTCTTTTAACAAAGGTCGCGGACCAATCAATGACATGTCACCCTTAATGACACTAAACAACTGCGGCAACTCATCTAAGGAGAATCTGCGCAAAATTCGCCCAAATGGATAGATGCGTGGGTCAGTCTTGTAGCGCTGTGCCATGTCTTCATCTGGTAAACCAAGCACATCTTCACGCATTTGTTCGGCGCCGACTATCATCGTTCGAAATTTAATAAATTTGAACTCATTGCCAGCAAGCCCGATTCTTGGCTGAGTAAAAATAATTGGGCGACCGTTAGACAGTAATACTCCAATTGCAATGAAAAGCAATATCGGCGAAAACAGAATTGTGGCTAAGCCGGCTACCACAATATCGAACGTCCGCTTTACCAGTTGATTTATGGGCGAAAGCTTTGGCTCGTCAATATACATCAGGGGCAGCTCATGGTGGATGTCCAATCCAAGCCTGGGGCCAAGGGCACTAATGAAAGAGATGCCGATCAAGACATCAACATCGCGCTGATTTACATGCCAGGAGAGTAAATTGACCAATTTTTGGTTTGTCTCTTCACTGTCCTCAATTATCAGTACTTTAACGCCACCTTCTTCTATCGCTTGGTCAATTGTCTGGAGCCAAGCACGTTGGTTGGCATAGGACATCTCGCTATGAATCTCAAGTCGACCGATCGCATCAAAGCCGAATCTAGGATTTCGCTTTAGGATTGCAGTGGTTTGGTTGGCATAACTTGGGCTACCCAAAATAAGAGTTTTTCTTAACATTTGTCCGTTATCACGGGCCATCAGCATTCTTCCGTTGAGGAATTTTCGCCCAGACAAAATTAGTACGGTACTTACTGCATAACCGATTAATAGAACGAAGCGGTTGGGGTCATGCTTGAACAAATAGCTGAGCGTTCCAATGACAAGTAGCGCATTGGTTGCACCCGAAATAATCCTTCTGGTCTCTTCAGCACCCGCGCCGATATGTCTAGTTTTGTAACATCCTGCGATGTAAAGACTTACAGAAAAAATCACGGCAGTGAGAATCGCATCGAGCGTGTGGGTTACATCTAATGCGTAGTTGTATTCCAGATTTATTCGGGCAATGGCAGAGAATGTCATGCCGAAAAAGATGATCAAGTTGTCAAGAATTAGGGCATTGCGCTGGCCAACGTTCATATCCCCTCAATCCTAGAGGCAATTCCCCATGCGCTAACTCCGGGGGATTGTGCCCTCGAAAGTACATTCTAGTTCTCAAATTCCTTAAAAATGTAGGCAATTTTTGACTGTGAGTTAGGCGTAGTGTCGCAGGTGCTGGCGTTGCTAACTTTTAGGATTATTACGGGCAAATTCAAGCTGTAATCATTTTGTTAAGGGCTACCGAGACTGCTAGTCTGATTTGGGCGGTCAAGTAATTGAGGTTGGCAAGTGGGTTTAGAGCAAACTATCGGAATCCTGCGCAAGCGTTGGCGGATAGTAATTTCCGCCGTCCTCATATCAACCATTTTTGCAGTAATTTTTAGCGTAACGGCAGTCAAGGTTTACAAATCCCAAGCCAAGCTTTTTGTCTCGACGACAAGTCAAGGGGCAACTGGAAGCCTTTTTTCCGATGCACAATTTTCAAGTCAACGGATGGCTACCTATGTCCAGTTGGTCCAAACTAGACCACTTTTAGAAGCGGCTTCCAAAAAAATCGATTTTCGGATCAAGAAAAATGCGATTAGTGCTAGCAGTCCGCAAAATTCGGTCATCATAAATGTTTCCGCTTCTGACACAGATCCGACCCGCGCCGCCTATGTAGCCAACGCAGTTTCGTTTGAACTAGCTCAGACCATTCAAACTTTAGAAACTCCAGAAGGGGCGTTCTCGGTAGCTCCGATTAAAGCGACAGTGGTCGAGCGAGCCATTCCGCCTACTGCTCCAACTTCACCAAAGCCGAAAGTGAACATCGTGCTTGGCCTACTTTTGGGTCTTGGGGTCGGCGTAGCTCTGGCGCTTACTCTGGACACACTCGATAACACGATTAAGTCGTTCAAAGAAGTTAATGAACTAACCGGAATGAACCCGATTGGCGTAATTGGCTACGATTCTGAGACGGCTACCAGTCCACTTTCGGTACTGAATACTAGGAGTGTGCGCTCGGAAGCATACCGAGCCATTAGAACAAACCTTCAGTTCGTGGATGTAGACAACACTCCACGTGTAATTGTTGTTGTCAGCGCACTTCCTGGTGAAGGCAAGACAACCACCACACTGAATGTCGCTATCGCCTTTGCCCAAGCTGGAAACAGGGTTGCCTTGGTCGAGGGTGACTTGCGTAAACCTCGTGTTGCCGACTATCTCGGTATTGAGGGTGGCGTCGGCCTCACGAACGTTCTGGCGAATCAAATTAGCCTTCACGATGCGTTGATCTCTTGGAATCGTGGCATGCTAGACGTGCTCCCGTCGGGTCCAATTCCACCTAACCCAAGTGAGTTACTCGGTAGCACGCAAATGGAGTCTTTAATTTCCCAGCTCCGAGAAGAATACGACTATGTATTTATTGACGGAACCCCACTATTACTTGTGGCCGACGGCGCGGTCGTGGCTCGTGTGACCGACGGTGCCTTGCTCATGGCAAGGTTTGGCCAGACAACCTACGGACAATTAAGCCTGGCCGTAGAGATGATGAGAAATGTCGGCGCTAGATTGTTGGGCCCAATCTTGAACTTCGTACCTTTCGATGGTGGCGGCTACGGCTACGGCTACGGCTATGGCTATGGCTACGGCTACGGCTACGGCTACGGCTACGGCTACGGCTACGGCTACGGCTATGGCTACGGCTATGGAGACAAAGATGTCGTCCCTGTAGATCTGACGGCACAAGCAATTGATTCAGAGTCCGATGCAAGCGAAGAATTAAGCTAGTGACCGAAGTAGATCAATCAGAAACCGGCATAGCTCCTGCCTCAGAGACGAGTCCTGAGAAGAAATCTGACTTCAGATCTGACATTGCTGGCTTACGTGGCGTGGCTGTCCTGCTGGTTTTGCTGTGTCATTTTCAAATTCCAGGCTTTAGCGGCGGATTCATTGGACCGGACATATTTTTTGTAATCTCCGGGTACCTAATCACTGGATTATTAGTAAAAGAATATGCGTTAAGCATCGCTGCGCGTAGCCGGGGCAGAACAGATTCAACATCGGCGACCGCAAAGTCGAGGAAGTCCCGGCGCGGCAAAATATCGCTGGTAAATTTCTACCTTAGACGTGCCCGTCGCATCCTGCCTGCTGCGCTTTTAGTGATCGTAGCAATAAACGCCTATGCGATTGTTTTTTTAAATGTGCTTCAGGCTGAGAAAATAAAGAGCGATTCCTTCTGGACACTTTTGTTTCTGGCTAATATAAATTTCTTACGGCAGGCTACCGACTACTTCGCCCAAGGAAATTCAGTTTCACCCTTACAGCACTTCTGGACGTTGGCAGTTGAGGAGCAGTTTTATCTAGTTTGGCCCGTTTTATTCATTGCAGCGACAAGACTAAATGGACTGCAGGTGTTCGGCAGGAAGATAAAGTGGCGAACAAGAACGCTAATTGTTATTAGTCTGTTTGGAATTCTTTCTGCCGGCTGGATGCTTATAGAATTCACCACCAACCCCAATTCAGCCTATTTTTCAACTTTTAGCCGAGCCTGGGAACTTGCGCTTGGTGGCGCGCTGGGGATTTTATCGGCTGAAGTTTCTGGAAAAACCCGACTACTGTCCTCTCCAGCTACTAGATTGCTGGCGCTTGGCACAATTTTAGGCTCGATATTCCTAGTTACACCCGACAATTTCGGCTACACCTTGTTTGTTCCGGTCCTGGCTACTGGAATTTTATTGATTGGTGGCGCAGAATCAACAACAGATATTGCATCAAGAATTCTTTCCAATCGGGCACTTTTGGGTGTGGGTGCAATTTCTTATTCTCTCTATTTATGGCACTGGCCAGTTTATATTTTTGGGCTAAATCGTGGCATCATGGATTCGCTCCAAGAGAGAATCCTCGGAATCGTAATCTGTTTCGTCCTTTCCCTATTTAGTTACCGGTTCGTTGAACAAGTATTTATGCGGGTGCCGCTTCCCAAGGGAAACAAGAAGTCAATTCAGCGAAAATCTGGAAAAACTTTTTATATTCCAGCAACGGTAGCAGGACTTCTGCTTGGATTTATTTGGGTTCTGACTTACTCGGGAATCAATTTCGGTTCAGGCGGTGTTCAAGCGCCTACCTGGACTCCGCCGATAAGTCAGAGTTCACCAGATCCCAATTCGTCTGAGTCTGGAACTTCTGCTTCAGGGCAGTGGAAATACTTGGAGCAATCTGCAACAAAAATCAGTTCGGGGCAACAGCTTGCTTCACCGGAGCAAATGCCAAAGCTACTCGCCAACATGACTGATATTCATGATATGGAGGGAGGCTGGAAATGTTCCCAGCCGCAGAATCGACTTTTTAATTGCACGTTAGGTTCACCAGATGCAAAAAATGTGTGGATAGGTGCGGGCGACAGTCATCTGGAGATGTGGAAAGCAGGCCTGCGCAATTTGCTTAAATCCAGATCTGACTTACGAATTGAACTTTTCATAGTTGTTCATTGTGCAAATTCTTTGGATAAGGCTGGAATTGCATTTGGTGGCTCAAAGGATGATCAAGCAGCCTGCATGCCCATGCATGAGTTATTTGTTAAGCGGGTAGCTGAGGTTAAGCCACAACTAGTGATACTTTCGGACAACTCTGTGCCCGATAACTTGGTTCCTGCGTATTCCATAGGCCTGAAAAATATGATTAGTGCCGTGAAGAAGCCGGCGGAGAATGTACTGATAATCTCACAGACGCCAAAGTACCCAATGTTGGATCGATGCTTAAACAAGAATCTGTCGAACATTAATTCCTGTTCTGGAGAACCTGGTTCAATTAGCGCTAGAAGGCAAGCGCAACATTCTGCTGCGACTCAGGCAAACATAAAAATTTGGGATCCGATACCGTTTCTTTGCCTAGATAATGTTTGCCCGGCATTACTGAATGAAAAGTTAGTAAGTAAAGATGGAACTCATATCGACCCTAGTTTAGGCATCGACCTACTCCAAGAATTGAATGGTTACATAACTGAATTACTTGGGTAAAGCTCGAGTACTTTTCAGATTTACAAAACTCACTATTAAACCTAATCAGATGCAATTATTCGCTGTTGGACCGATTAGGTAAAAGCCTCTCCGCAATGCTGCACACCCGCAGAATCTCCTAGCCGACCCTTGGAATTAGAACTTTATTTTCTGGAAAAAGCGGGATAGACCTAACTCAGTTAATGTTGCAACATGCGAACTGTAAGGGTTAAAAACAACATTCCGCCTAAGGTCTGTCTTAACTGTGGCCGACTATTTGAGTGGCGAAAAAAATGGGCAAAAGATTGGGACTCAGTCAAATATTGCTCCCAGCGATGCAAGAGGTCTTCATGAGTCGCATTATTTATGTTGGATTTGATCAACTCAATGTTTCATTCGGCGCTCTAAAAACGGCCGATAAATCTAGGGATCATGTGGTATTTGTCCAAAGTGAGCGCATGCTGAAAAACCGAAAGTGGCACAAGCAACGTTTGCAGTTTTTGATCTCGAGTGCCAAGCACTTCGCCAATGAGTTGTCTGCGGCTGGATTTCAAGTCACATACCTTTGTAGCCCGACAACTGTCGCTGGACTTAGGAAGGTGCAGAGTGAATTAGGTGGCCTAGAAATAGTTTGTGCAAAGCCAAATTCTTATAGTCTGACGCATGAATTAACTCAAATTGGAGTAACTTTTATCGAAAATGATTTCTTTCTAACTCCCCAGTCGGTGTTTCAAAGCTGGGCAGAAGCTCAAAAGAGTTTCACAATGGAAAACTTCTATCGAATGCAACGAAAGCGCCTCAACGTCATGATGGATGGGGATCAGCCCGAGGGTGGTCAGTGGAATTTTGATGCTGAAAATCGGCAGCCCCCACCTAAACAGCATGATTGGGGCACTGCGCTTGAGTTTGGGTTCGATGAAATTGACTTAGAAGTGTTGAAAGAAATTCCCAGTACCGCCTGGGGAAACATCTCCAACAAGTATTGGGGGACCACTCGAGCTGAAGCACTGGCACAACTAGATCATTTCCTAGAGAACCACTTCCGCGATTTTGGTCCTTTCGAAGATGCAATGCCGAATGGTAGTTGGGCGGGCCATCATTCGCTTCTAAGTCCGTATTTGAACAATGGTTTATTACATGCCAGCGAAGTAGTTGAGGCTGCCCTAGAAAGATTTTCCCGAGGCGACATACCAATTGCTTCTTGCGAAGGATTCATTCGCCAGATAGTGGGTTGGCGCGAGTACATAAATGGAATGTATTGGTTTTTAGGTGCAGATTACCGAGAGCACAACTCGCTCAATGCCAAGAAGGATTTACTGCCACTTTTTCATGAGCCAGAGAAGACTCTAATGAATTGTGTCAAAACTGTGGTTACAGACATCAGGGAGCGGGGCTGGACTCACCACATCCCAAGACTCATGGTTCTGAGTAATTTGGCTCTGGTAACCGGAGTTTCGCCACAAGCATTTTTAGATTGGATGCGCGAAGTATTCATTGATGCAGCTGATTGGGTGATGGTGCCAAATGTAATCGGAATGGCCACTTATGCAGACGGTGGGTTGCTAATGACTAAACCTTATGCCGCAGGCGGTTCATACATTTCCCGGATGGGACAGTATTGTGGGAACTGCAAATTCGATCCCAAGAAGCGAGTAGGCGAAGATGCCTGCCCATTCACAACACTTTATTGGGACTTTCTCGCTCGTCATGCTGAGACCTTTAAAAAGAACCATCGAATGTTTCAGCAGATGAGTGGACTTAATCGGTTAAGTGATTTGGCCGAGGTTAGGTCCAGGGCGGACCATATTCTCTTGAGCCTTGAGGCGGGTAATTGTTAATTAAAGATGACCGTGCGATGGCCGACTAAGAAAATTCGATCCTCTGCTAGCAGCCCAACCGTTCTCGTAAGGACCCGGCGCTCTACATCTCGACCTATACTCACAAGTCGTTCAGGCGCTTGGGCGTGACCCACTCGCTGAATGTCCTGATCGATTATTGGACCTTCATCTAAATCCGCTGTGACAAAGTGGGAGGTAGCGCCGATCATTTTCACGCCTCGGTCATAGGCCTGATGGTATGGCTTGGCTCCAATAAATCCAGGCAAGAACGAGTGATGAATGTTCACTATCCGACCCGGGAGCTCGGCACAAAAAGCCGCCGAAAGAATTTGCATGTATCGAGCAAGGATGACGAAATCAACCTGGTGCTGCCGCACCAAGTCAAGTATCTTTTGTTCTTGCTCTTGTTTTGTTTCGGGTGTGACCGGAAGGTAAATAAATGGAATGCCATGCGCTTCGGCAGATGCCCGGCAGTCTTCGTGGTTTGAGACAATTGCGGGAATCTCGATGTCCAAATCGCCTATCGAATAGTGATAAAGCAAATCTTCTAAACAATGATCAAACTTCGAAACTAAAATCAGCATACGGCGCTTATCTTCAAGGTGCCTAATCTCGAGCCGCGGATTAAACCTTGAAACATGGGTCAGTAGTCCAGACTTCACAACTTCAAGTTGTTGCTCGGTTGTTTCGAAGCGGGTCCGAAGACAAAACTCATTCCGATCAGGATCACTATATTGAGCCTGCTCGACGATGTTTGATTGGCACTCGAGCAACCCGCTAGCCACAGCATGGATAATTCCGGACTGATCCGCACATTGGAGTTGCAAGATGTATTGCGGCATCTGAACTCCAATCGATTTTTGGTTGAATCTATATCGTAGTTAATCAAGCAAAGAAATAGAAACTAGAGCAACCACTAAAGTTGGATTGGTACGAAATGAGATGACAACTGTGGAAATAGCCAGTCAAAAGACCGTCAGACCTTGGCGACTATCTAATTTTGATGCCTTCTTAATGTCAATAGTTGTTGTCGCCATCTCCAGTTCTGGACCGATTATCGCATTAAGCACGGCTCCCGTGTTAGCGATGGCGGTATGGCGATGTGTGTTTGCTTCAGTACTAACTTTCCCGTTTGCTTGGGTTAAGCATGGTTTTGCCAACTTAACTAAGTCCCAACTGCGTGGCTGCTTACTCGCTGGACTTGCGCTGGCTATCCATTTCTGCCTGTGGATTCCCAGTGTTCGCCTTACTTCGGTTGCAAACTCGGTGGCGTTGGTTGCGACACAACCAATCTGGATGTTGTTAATGACGAAGCGACTGGGAAATCACGTGCCGCGTCGAGTTTGGTGGGGTATCTGCGTAGCTATATCAGGTGTCCTAATAGTTGTTGGCGTCGATTTTGGAATTTCGGGGCAAGCATTACTCGGCGATGCAATGTCCCTGCTGAGCGCTGCAGCTGCTGGAGCATACCTAATGATTGGTGGAAAGGTTCGCGAAGCAGTCAGTAATTCTGTTTATACAGTTATCGTTTATGCAGTGTCAGCGGTTGTAATTGGGATGGTCGCAGTGTCCCTCAACACCCCTCTCTGGGGATTTAGCCAACGCGACTGGCTATTGATTTTCACTTTAACCATTGGTGCTCAACTGCTAGGTCATTCATTGATGAGTAGGTTAATGCAGAACACAACTCCAGCGGTTGTCGGAATTGCTGTACTGTTTGAACCGCCCGGCGCGGCCATATTTGCCGCTTTATTACTTCATCAGCACTTGGATTTTGCGGCAATATTTGGGATGGCTGTGATTTTGGTTGGCTTGGTGATTGTTGTTTGGCAATCCAATGATGAACAGACTGGTGATCTTCTTTAAACCAAATTTACTTTAGCTTCGCTTGGGCTTACAGTGCTTAAAGCAATCTGACTAGAGTCCTGCTTTTATCTTGCGCAGAAAGGCAGACTTCCTTGCTGAAGCTACCCACATCATGATTGCTCCGATAATCGCAGCAAAAATGCCTGCTGGAATGGAGAAGAATAAAAACCAGGGAAGTGCCGCTGCGCCACAGTTAGACTCATTGGCCGAACTGTAGCCACCGCAGGTTAGTGGAATCATGATTAGGGCTAGAAGCACCGGCGACAGAACAATGAAGGGACTAGAAATTAAGGTGGTTAGCCCGAAGATTCCTAAACTGCGCAATTTTCGGTACTCGGGATACTGCTTTAAGTACTCGGGATATTTTTTTGCAAGTTCGCGCACTGAACTTTCAGACTGCCAAGATGTGGGTTCAGCTGGCATTGGCTGAATCTGCGAATCGTCTGAAGTGCTATCCATTTAATCTCCCGGTCTTGTATAGGTTGTAGAGCGCTACCACTTTGGACAGGTCCCTGTTGCTATCTCGCCAAAATGAGATTCCCTAGAAAGTGCCCAGACATATCCGACTGCGACATATTTTCCCGGATCAGGTGTACCGAAATGCTTAGGGTCAAATTTGCGAATACTCATACAGTATGGGAATGACTGTTCTCCCTTGGGCGAGTCGGTGGCTACCAATTCCAGATGCGTGATTTGACCACCTGAATCTGGAATTTGCTTAATCGAAATTTCCTTGTTGCTCTTACTAAAGTCGCGTAAGGCACTGCCTACATTGGCCGAACTGTACGGATCTGAGTTTGGATGGGTGAAGCGGTACTGGCCAATCGCATTAAGCACGGATAAATTTCCATCAACTGGCTGGTCTTTAGAGGTGTTTGGATCTATTTCAGTCTGCTTGAAATAAAGCGAAACCGTGCCGTTGTAACGATATTTCGACCCTGCCTTAACGGGTAGTTTCGTCTCTCGATTAAGGCTAACTACCAGCTGAAATTTATCTTTACCATCTTGATAAATACCGTAAAGGTTAAACGAAGTCGAAACGCCAATTTCGGTTCCCACAGAATTTAGGGAATTTACACAGACGAACTGCAATTGATTTTTGGCGAAGATTTTTGTGGGGAAATCATCAGATAGACTCGCTACCCCGAGTCGCTTTGCATACGCATTGATTTTTTTGCATTCATCTGCAACTGGATTGGTACTTGATCGAGTTAGGTTAAAACTTTTACCGACTTTCGGAAATGGTGCAGGACCACCTAGCACCATAACCTCACTGAGTTTGTAACCAGAAGTCGGCGAGATGGCGTGCAACTTGGTTATGGCACGCTCGCCGGCCTTATTTGCTGCCCGCAAACTGCAGGCTGAAAACAAGCACAGCAGTATGGAAATCGTTATTATTTGCCGAAACCTCATGGCAATCCTGCCTAGTAAGCGTTTAGATGAATTTACCGCAGTTTGGCACAATCTGGACCATGTCAGCTAAGGGCCATCAGGAAATCCCGTCTATCGAGCGTTGCTTCACCTTACCTTGAGGTAGTCAATTAGTTGGTCAAACTAACCAGCGGGGGCAGACTAGGGCCTTTTATGTAAAAATTACGGTATTATTGTCTTATTCAGGATTTTTTCCCGAAGGAGTTGAAAATGCCAGAAATTTCCCAAGCAGTGCTTAATCAAATTCTTCAGCAACCAGAAATCCAAAGCGCCAGAACCAATGCGAAAGTGCAGAATCTAGAATTCGACCCAATGGCCAACCAGAGTTGGTTGAAGTTGGCCTCAGCCATAGAAGCACTTAGACCTATGCAGGATAAAGATGGATCGATTAATACGGATAAGCATGAAGTCCGAGCAGTTACCAAGCAGGTTGAGTTAGTCCTTGAGGGCATCGCGGAACTAGCCCCTAATTTCCCACATCAAGAGCAGTACCTAAAACAAGTAAATCTAGACATTCAGACTTGGGCAGAGAGCGGATTCCAAGTTCCTGATTTTTTTGATTCACTCGAGTTATTTAGACCCGATCTAGATCGTCGAGACCGGGCGGTAAATTTAGTTGTTTTTGCAATGTACACACAGAACGGAAATCCAAATCGAAATTTGGAAGCGGTCATTACTCGAAACTTTTGGCCCGATTGGTTGGCAAAGCAAGAAGAAACTTATCAAAACAGTGCCTTTGTTCCAATTGAATTCGTGGCGTTCACGCAAGGCTACAACACTAACTCCGCCGTGCTATTTCCTGAGACTGTTGCCACCAGGGAAGTTAGTGAGTATCACTGGGGCGGTATTTTTTGTGACCGTGAGGCAGCGAGATTTCGACTTGTCACTCGGGCCGCACAAGAACGCCTTCAGCTACAGCTACCTAAAGATGCTGAAGAATTAGTCGGCAATCAACTTCTAGCTCAAGAAACCTATGCCCTTTGGGACCTAATTCACGATCGGACTCATTCAACTGGTGATTTGCCATTTGATCCGTTCATGATTAAACAGCGAATGCCTTATTGGATGTATGGACTAGAAGAACTGCGCTGTGACTTAGGAACTTTTAGAGAGACGATTAAACTTGACCAGCAAGGAGAGCGTCTAGGTAAGTACATTCGCTTTGCCATCTTGTTTGACCGGCTCTTCCGATTTCCAATAAGTGGTCCACGAGTGCGAAATTACGATGGCCTTGGTGGGCAGATTATCTTTAGCCACCTTATTCGCAATGGTGGCTTGACCTGGACAAACAACAAATTGACTTTGGATTGGGATCGAGTCAATCCACTGATGATTGACCTTTGTGAACAGGTTGAGACTCTGTATCGCGATGGAATAAATCGGTCAAAACTTTCGCAATGGCTTGCAACCTACGAATTCGTCAAGGCTCTTGTAGAACCACATCCCGCGTCAAACTGGGCTAAGGGATCAGACCAGCTGCCACTAGATGGCGAGCCGAAGGAATTGATTAACTTAATTTTGGAAGACGAGTTTCCATTGAACGTGTTCTATGACACCTTGAGCCGTAAATTGCAAGATGTACTGGATCAAACGAAAGGTATTACTGCCTGAGTGGCAGGATTTAACTATGGAATCTATCGATCAAAGAATCCTCACTCAGCTCGCCAAGGACAGTGAACAATCCTTGGAAGATCTTTCAGCCAAACTAGCTGTGCCTACTTCAACCTTGCATCAGCGCATCAAGAAACTGGAGGCCAGGGGAGTAATAATTGGCTATCAAGCAATGTTGAACTTAAAATCAGTCGGGCTAAACACCACTTCCTTCATTTTTCTGACTCCGATTGATCCGGCGGCTCCAGATGACATCCCTGGGCGAATCGAGTCGATTTCTGAGATTGAAGGTTGCTGGTCGGTTGCTGGTCCACACAGCTATCTGGTCAAGGTGACGGTGTCGGAACCTGAAGACCTAGAAGCACTATTGGCAAGAATAAGAGCGGCTGCCAATGTTCGAACTGAAACTACAGTTGTATTATCTACTGCATTTGATAATCGACCTCCTGTCATTCCAACAATTGCAGAAAGTAAGGGTAAGTAAATGTCCGAACGAAATATTTGGCGCGGGTTTGCTAGCGACAACTATGCTGGCGTCCATCCAAAAATTCTTTCCGCTGTTAATGCGGTAAACGATGGCCATGAAATTGCTTACGGCGAAGACACCGTTACTGCAAGGTTTACCGAATTGGTCAAGGAGCATTTCGGTGTCGATGCCGCAGGATTTCCGGTATTTAACGGCACAGGAGCAAATGTCATAGCACTTCAGGCTGCCCTTGAGCAGTGGGAGGCAGTGCTTTGTACCGATAGCGCACACATCCATGTAGACGAGGGTGGTGCTCCGGAGAAAATGGCCGGTATCAAACTTTGGACTGTGCCCACCGAGACGGGAAAACTGACTCCAGAGCTAATTGAGGCTCAACTTTTTGATGTCGGCGTTGTGCACCGAGCGCAGATTGGTGCTGTTTCAATTGCGCAGTCCACTGAGTTAGGCACCATCTATTCAGTTGCTGAGATAAGAGCAATTGCTGAGACATGTCATAAAAACAATTTGCTGCTTCACATGGACGGCGCTCGACTTTCAAATGCAGCCGCCGCTCTTGGACTTTCATTCAAAGAGTTCACTACGGATTTAGGGGTGGATTTAGTTTCGCTAGGTGGCACTAAGATCGGTGCTCTAGCAGCCGAAGCTGTTATCGTCACGAATGCTAAAGCCAGTGATGGCAGCAAATTAGCCAATGCAGTTCCGTTCCTGCGCAAGACTTCTATGCAGCTGGCCTCAAAGATGCGCTTTGCTTCAGCGCAATTAAATGCCTTGTTGGAAAATGGCGCAGAATTGGCCCTTGAAAATGCTAGGCATGCCAACGCCTTAGCAAAAGTACTCGAAGCTGGCCTGCTTGAGATCGCCAAGGAGTTCCCTGTTGTCTCATTGCCAAATTCGGCCGAGGCTAATGCTGTCTTTCCAGTTCTGCCGAGCGCTGTTATTGAAAAGTTGCAACAAAAATATCGGTTCTATGTTTGGGATCAAGCCCTTGGGCAAGTTCGCTGGATGTGTGCTTGGGATAACCAGATTGAAGATGTCGAAGGACTACTCGCTGAATTACGTTCAGCTCTGCAAGCCAACTCGTGACTAATCCAGGCCGCTCACCAAAGGAGAAACGTGTCTAAAGTACCAGAAACCTCAGCACCACTAACTGAGTTGATTCGGGACAGATGGAGTCCACGCTCGTTCGATGAATCACACGAAGTTTCTGACCAAGAGTTACTCGCCATACTTGAGGCTGGTAGGTGGGCACCATCTGCGATGAATGCTCAACCATGGCGGTTCTCAGTAGCAAAACGTGGTACAGACTTACACAAAGAGATGTCAATGGCACTGAGTGGATTTAACAGAAATTGGGCACCGACTGCTTCAGCCCTAATTGTAGTTTCAGTTAAGAAAGATGAAGATGGCAATTCGAGTAAGCGTAATTTTTATGATGCTGGGTTGAGCGTATCTCTGATGACCATTCAGGCTCAGGCGCTAGGTCTTCATAGCCACCAGATGAGTGGTATCGATTTTGAAAAAATGGAAATGGTACTAGCCACTCCGGCAGATTTAGAAGTGGCAGTTGCCATTGCGATTGGTCGAAAAGATGAGCCAGGCAAGTTAGAAGGCTCTGCCCAGGAGCGAGAACTCGCGCCAAGAACCCGCCTGGATTTGACCGAAGTCACTCTGCACGGCTTACCTTAGTAAACCAAAAACTAGGTGGCTATCAGTCAAGGCCATCGAGTGCACGAAGTAGTTGATCACCATGCTCTCTTGGGTGCCTTGTGTAGATTTCGAGCCAATCAGCCAGTGAGTATCGGCCCGATTCGGTGTGTATCCCAAATCGATTTAGCTGATCATCGGAAAGCAATTCAAGAATCTTGGAAGTTGATGAGCGTACCGCAGCAATCACCGCGAGTGAAGGCTCTATTTCTAAAGTTTCGTAACCAAGACTTGAGCATTCTGCCCAGGCTGATTCATCATAACCCTGGATAACAGACCCCTCGGGTTCGGCGAGCAGTCGCCGCAACCGCACATACGATTGCGTTTCGCTATCTGCCATGTGGTGAATAACCTGTCGAGCAGACCAGCCAGTTGGATGTCGGTTGTCCATATTTTCCGAGGTAACTTTTGAAACACACGCAAAGAAGTATTTAGTGGATGCGTCGTAATTAGTTTTCATTAGTTCATGTTATCTGGATAAAGCACGGACGCTGGCTTCACCGCTTCCCGGCTAACCTAAGCAGTTTCTCGGTGCAATCTGGGCGGGCGAGAGCAATCGCATTAATACCCTGCGCATCAGGCACTCTATTGTGGGCAAGGACTCCAAGCGCATGAGTACCTACAATTTTCTAAATCGCCAATACTTGGGACCTTAAGTCAGCAAGGTAGAGTGGTTATTGAAATTGTTCGCATTTCAATGTCATGGTTTTCCAGTTCCCCGATCCCTCATTAGATACTTTAAATCGGAAAGCCTGAGCGTTGAAGCGTTCATTAGCTAGTACTTTCGCATTGGAAAGGCTCTGAGTAGGCGTTGACTGTCGATATAGAAAAAAGTCTTAAACGCGGTGCTGTTAAGTTTCGTGGCGACCTCGTTGGCTTACGCGCCTTAGCTGTATTAGCAGTTCTGCTTCACCATTTTCAGATTCCTGGGTTTGATGGCGCATTTTATGGTCCTGATATTTTCTTTGTGCTATCTGGCTATTTAATTACCGGCTCGCTGGTGCGTGAGTACGCACGAAACATGAAGAGCGGTGAGTCTAGAGGGTCGATTTCATTCATTGGACTCTACTTACGTCGAGTTCGACGCATTATTCCAGCAGCCACCTTCGTTCTCGTTGCAATAAATATCTATGCGCACTTCTACGTAAATGAATTAAAAGCCCGATCAATCTACATAGACTCCATTTGGACCTTTTTCTTCGGCGCGAATATTCGGTTCTCCCGTGAAGCAACCGATTATTTTGCTATCGACAGAGTATCCCCACTAGTCCACTTCTGGTCTCTTTCGGTTACAGAGCAGTTTTATCTCGCTTGGCCAGCATTGCTTCTTATTGCCGCAAGAGTTCGCATTCCAGGGTTCAGCAATCGGCCTGATGCTTGGAAGAAGCAAATGGTTGTGGCACTCAGCTTGCTGATCGTTGCGTCATTTATTTGGTGCGTAATCGTGTTTAAGCAGAGTGTGAATTTGGCGTATTTCTCTACTTTCTGTCGTGCTTGGGAGTTAGCGATTGGTGGGGCGATAGGAATTCTGAGTTTCTCTGCTGTCTCAGGCAGACAGCGAACAGGTATAGCAGCCCTAAGAAATATTTCGTTGGTTTTTCTCTTTGGTTCAATTCTTTTCGTAAAGCAAAGTAATTTTGCCTATACAATCTGGATTCCAGTTGTAGCATGTGCTTTTTTGATCTTCACCGGAAAACATTTTGAAGGTGATTTAAGTTCTAAGCTATTGGGTTCAAAACCGCTTTATGCGCTGGGAACGATTTCTTACTCAGTTTATTTGTGGCATTGGCCAATCTTTGTTTTCGCTCAAGAGCGAGGGTTGATGGACTCTTTATTCAATAAGTTGTTAGGAATACTTGCAACAATAATCGTAGGATTTTTGACCTATCGCTTCATCGAGCAAACTTTTATGAGCATCAAAATACCAAGCGAAGAAAAATATGCTGACAAAAATCTAACATCCAAACAACGAATACTTAAGCGAGGCTTAGTTTCTATTTGCCTGGCAGTTGTTCTGGCTGTGCCAGCGAATGCGCTACTTAAACCTGCGCTCATGTCTCGCGTAGATGCACAGCCCCAAACGGGTGGTGGGTCAAAAAAGGTAAACAAAGAGTTTCTCAATGATTACGGCGTTAAATCAAGAGATTTGTCCTTTACCGAATTTAGGGACAGTATTCGAGAATCGTTGAAGTTAAAGAACTTGCCTGATGAAGTTAGTCCGCAACTAAAACTTCTTGAAAATAATCAGAATTGGCGCGGCAACGGCTTTGATTGCATGGAAATCTCAAAGTACAAAAAGAATGCAATTGAATGTGCAAAGGGTGCGCCACAATCTAATCAGAGCGCAAAAGCTCCGAAGGTAGTAATACTTGGGTCGAGTGTGTCCGGTGCGCTAATCCCTGCGGTTGCCCGAGCCTTTGATCCAAAAATTTACAATTTGCGCGGCTACATTTGGCCCGCATGTTCTATCGCTGATGTTCCAAATGTTACTAAAGCGGGAGTTATTAATCCGAGATGTGATGAATTCCGGAAATGGTCATCTTCCGAAATTAATAAACTGCATCCCGAATTCATTGTTATCAGCACTCAAGACCATTTCATCAAAAAGACCTCTGAGGCGGATTTTAAGAAGCGACTCGTCAAGAGCCTGAGGACACTAAGTGCTCCTGGAACAAAAATTATATTCGTTGGGGCAGTTCCATCGACCCCGAATTTACTTAACTGCCTTTCTGGTAGATCTGGTTTAGGTTCTACTTGCTTTACCCCATCGTCATCAGATGGGAAACGCCGAACCAACCAGAAGCAGGCGGTTGAGTCTGTAGGGGGCACTTACATAGATCCTGTGCCCTGGATTTGTATAGATGGTGTTTGTCCACCTGTGATTAACAGCATGATTGTTTCTTGGGATGGCACTCACTTTACAACTTGGTTTTCAAAATATGTTGGAAGATATTTGAAACTCGAGTTAGAGCAACGCCACCTAATTAAATAGTGCTATTGGCAGCTAGCAAGGTTCTGGCGAAATCAAAACTGTTAATCCTGTGGTTATTGAGTTCCTTGCCCGAGCTGTCGTTACACTCAACCGCAAAGACCTAGAGTGAAAGATGCCCTAAATTGATAATCGTTTACAGCAAGAATCAACAATTGAATCAAATGTGCATGCCTAAGGCTTGGAAGTGGGCAGGTTCCTAGCGTCTTTCTTTGAATACCGAAGAACCGAGGAGCCCAGCTACTTCTATTTGCTTGCAACTTTGCCTGAAGTGGTTATGAATAGGATGCTGCTTCCTACTGCATTTGTGACGGTAACCTTCACGCGAATGAATGCTGATTCCCAGCCGGTAGCAGAGGGCAATCTATAAAACTTGGTAATTGGGGATCGAGCGAAGCTGTCATTTTCTGCAGTAGGCAAATTCCCCAAAAATGTCACGGATGTCAGATTGGGACTATCGGCAAAAGCCTGAGAGCCGAGAGTAGTAACGCTGGCAGGTAGTTCAATCCATGAGATCCGACTATCCGCAAATGCGTAATCCGAGATTGTCGCAAGCTTACTTCCGCTAGCAATTGATACCGATGTGAGACTTTCTGCCCAGCCGAACGCTCCGTAACCGAGTGTTTCTAGGGTGTTAGGCAGGTTAAGCGAGGTAATTCCAGTTCCGGCCAGAGCGTAGCCAAGAATCTCCTTCACTGAGGATGGCGATTCAAACTCTACCTTGGTAAGAGTTGAAACATCTTGAAATGTTCCGGTGCCAATTGTCGTTATAGATTTTGCAATTTTTGCTGATGCAATCTCTTGACCATTAAATGCGTAGTTCGCTGTCGCCACTACTGGAGCAGAACCTGTTGCCGACAAGGTGCTCGGAATGATCAAGTTGAGCGGACATTTCTCCGCGCAGCCCGTAATTGTTACTTGATTATCAGTGATGGTGTATTTGAAGCCGTCCGAAGTTAAGAGTACTTCCCCTTGTGCTGGCGCTGCCGAGAAACAACATGCTAGTAGCAGAGTAGATGCAGCAATTTGGCGAAACATATTCTTTTTGGTCATTAGGTCGGCCTTAGTCCTTTTACTTTTTCTGGTGTATTGATGAGGAAGTTGATTACTCTGTGGAACATTAGCACAATAGTTGATTTATCTTTAAAAGTATCTGCCAGCTGGTCGAAGCATGTGGAGACTTCAAGGTTTTGCACGCCCGGAGGGAGTCGAACCCCCAACCAACAGGGTTGGCAGGGCTTTCGAAAAAAGGGAGCTCCAAAACTTATCTTTTACCAAATTCATCTTGTGACTTTGGTGAAGGTTACCGGGGGCTGTTGAATCAAGGCAAGACTGCGTGTTGATCCTGCACATTCACGACGAATTTTAGCTAAACTGCTAGGGTCATCAGCGACACCAAAAATAATCCAAGTAAAGCCCCTTAAGTTCAGATGCAAAGTATGGAGAGAGATGCAATTGAAAAGTAGGAACAAATCAGCAATTTTGCGTGTCGCAAGATTGTTAGTCGTTTCGGTTCTTGTCTTCTCATTAAGTGGCTGCATGAAACTGACCATGGATTTCACCATTGATCAAAACGACAGGGTAAGTGGCGAAGTAATTTTTGCAATGTCAGACGCACTTGCCGAAATGGCGACTGAATCCCCAGAGCCAAATTCCAGCGCCCCAGAATCCACAGATCTCTTTTCATCTAATACCCCAAATATGAAGCAATCTGAATACAAGGAAGGGGGCTTCACCGGTACGAAGTTTGTATTTTCAGGCACTCCACTGTCGGCTCTCAACACTGGTAATAAAGAAGGAGAATTCGCCTTCAGTCGCGTTGGCGACACGATAGTAGTTTCAGGGAATTTTGATATGCAGTCAGGATCAGGTACTGCATCTGGAGACGAACCAATGGATGAATTCTCACAAGGCATTATGGACTCTATGATGGCTACTGCTGACATGCATGTGAAGATTACTTTTCCTGGGGAGGTCACATCGACTAATGGTGATCTCAGTGACGATAAGAAGACGGTGACTTGGAAACTCGATATTTCAAGTAAGAATGAGATTAATGCGATTGCTGTGGCCCCACTGAAGCGTCCATTGTTTGGCTCGGCGAATGCAACAATGATAGGCGCGATTGCTGCTGGATTGATCTTGTTTCTGATGGTTGCCATTGCAATAATGCGGCGCCGATCAATGTCCGCTGGCGCAACGAATGATAGTGATTTAGAACACTCAGGTACTACTCACATAGAGTAATTTAAGATGTGCAGAAACAAGGAAGAGTTCTTCTCTATGACCGTTTCAAAGCAGGCAATGCATTGGTCGCCTATGCGAGGTAGAACGGCGCTGCATCCACATTGATGTAGCTGTTGATAGGTCCCAACCGACAGGGTAGAAACCTGTTGCTCTATCCATTGAGCTACGGGCGCTTGGTATTAACTCAAGTGTACCGAGTTGGTGTCCCTGCTTAAAAGGCAATCCAGAGGCTTGGGTTATCCCCAATTTTCACAGTGCGTGGCTGACACTTATTCGATGTGCACATCATTAGTTGAGTCCACTTAGGAGGAAACATGTACGCATCAACATCCATAGTTACTGGCAATGTTGCCACAGATGTGAAATTCACCAACACCAGTGAAGGAGTGCCTGTTGCTAGCTTTCGGTTAGCGGCCAGTGAGCGAAAGTTTGATCGTGAGTCCAATCGATGGACCGATGGTGATGTCACTTGGTACTCGGTGGTTTGTTGGCGGCATGTGGCGGAGAATTGCGCTGTTTCATTAAACAAGGGCGATCCCGTTGTAATAGTGGGGCGCTTGGCCCTTCGTGAATGGGAACAAGATGGACGAACTGGATCAACCCTGGATCTCACCGCAGATGTAATTGGCCATGACCTAACTCGGGGAACAGCTACCTTTGAACGAACTCGGCGGGTTGAAATTGCTGATGCTGCTTAGCCTGAATCTAGGCCTGCCAGCTCGAACACTTTGAGTCATTAGACTTAGGGACATGGCTGAATTCATCTTTACCTTATCCAAGGCCCGTAAAGCGCACGGCGACAAAGTAATCCTTGACGATGTGACCCTGTCGTTCTTGCCGGGGGCAAAGATTGGTGTGGTTGGCCCTAATGGAGCCGGTAAATCGAGCCTTCTCAAAATCATGGCCGGTGTCGACAAGCTTTCAAATGGTGACGCCATGCTCAGCCCTGGCTACACCGTTGGCATGTTGGCCCAAGAGCCAGACCTTGATGACAGCAAAACTGTCCTAGAGAACGTTGAAGAAGGCGTGGCTGAAACGAAAGCAATGCTGGATCGCTTCAATGAAGTATCAGCCCAAATGGCAGATCCAGATGCCGACTTTGATGCTCTAATGGCCGAAATGGGCACACTGCAAGAACAGATTGATCACCGCAATGCTTGGGATCTAGATAGCCAGCTTGAACAAGCAATGGACGCACTTCGCTGCCCCCCAAGCGATGCAGATGTAAGCGTACTTTCAGGTGGTGAGCGTCGCCGCGTAGCACTTTGCAAACTACTGCTTCAGCAACCAGACCTATTGCTACTGGACGAACCAACCAACCACCTTGATGCCGAGAGTGTTAACTGGCTAGAACAACACTTAGAGAAATACCCAGGAACCGTAATCGCGATTACCCACGATAGGTACTTCCTCGACAATGTTGCGCAGTGGATTCTTGAACTAGATCGCGGCCGGGCATATCCATACGAAGGTAACTACTCAACATACCTAGAAAAGAAGCAAGCTCGCCTAAAAGTTGAAGGCGCTAAAGATGCCAAGCTACAAAAACGACTTGAAGACGAACTAACTTGGGTTCGCTCGAACGCCAAAGCTCGCCAGACCAAGAGCCGTGCGCGTTTGGATCGCTACGAAGAAATGGCTATTGAAGCTGAGAAAACTCGCAAACTTGATTTTGAAGAAATCCAAATTCCACCAGGTCCACGTTTGGGCAATGTGGTTATCGAGGCAAGCGACCTTACCAAAGGTTTTGGCGACCGACTTTTGATTGACGAATTGTCTTTCACCCTCCCACGCAACGGAATCGTCGGTGTCATTGGACCTAATGGTGTTGGTAAAACCACGCTGTTTCGCATGATTGTGGCAGCGGCTAATGAAGATGCCAGCGACGAAGCAACCCAGCCAACCACTGGAAACTTGCGGGTAGGTGAAACCGTCAAACTCTCTTATGTTGATCAGAGCCGGGCTGGCCTTGACCCGAAGAAGAATGTTTGGGAAGTCGTTTCTGATGGCCTTGACTGGATCAAGGTTGGAAATGTCGAAATGCCCTCGCGTGCGTATGTTGGTGCATTTGGGTTCAAAGGTCCAGACCAACAGAAACCATCTGGCGTGTTATCCGGTGGAGAGCGAAACCGATTGAACCTAGCGCTGACTTTAAAGCAAGGTGGCAATGTGCTGTTGCTAGACGAGCCCACCAACGATCTTGATGTTGAAACACTAGGAAGCTTGGAAAATGCATTATTGGAATTTCCAGGTTGCGCGGTAATCACCTCGCACGACCGCTGGTTCCTCGATCGCATCGCGACTCACATCTTGGCTTACGAAGGCGATTCGCAATGGTTCTGGTTTGAAGGCAATTTCGAGTCTTACGAAAAAAACAAAATTGATCGTCTTGGTGCTGAAGCTGCAAGGCCACATCGCGCAACATATCGCAAACTAACTCGAGGCTAAGTATGGCCAGTGTTGTCGTACCAATTTATTTGCGTTGGTCAGACATGGACATTTATCACCATGTGAACAATGTGGCGTATGCCAACTATTTAGAGAGCGCTCGGGTCCAATTCCTGGCCAACCACGGTCTCGAGCCAACTGTCGATGGCTATGGGCAACTAGTTGCTCGGCTCGAGATTGATTACAAGGCACCTCTGGAATATCATGCGCAGCCAGTTGACATGGAACTTTGGGTGAGCAAAATAGGCGCATCAACCTATGAGATTAATTATGAACTTCGGGATTCTCAAACCATCTATGTTCAAGCAAAAACGTTAATGGTTTGCGTAAGCGTTGAACATGGAGTTCCGGGCAGAATCCCGGAAAAGCTTTTGACTATTCTCCGGGCTACCGCTCGAAGTTAAACCGAAAGCCAAACCGCACTATTAGCCGTTAATTCACCAGCAATTACAGCATCGGTATCACTAGCTAGTAGCACATCACCCGCGGGCAGTTTGTATGTTCCCTTGCCCATGTTCATCACCAAGCGAACTGCTGAACCGCCCAGACGGGCTGGCCGAACAAAGCTGACAATCTCATCAGGTGTCTCATCCCAGACTAAATCTTCAGTGTCTTTAGTAATTCCACCAAGTGCCGCCAGATTCTTGCGTAGTTTCAAGGCAGAGCGCACAGTATTCAATGTGCTATTCAAGTCAGTGTCTTGTGCTGCTGCAGTTAAAGTAGCCCAGCGGTCTGGCTGGGGTAGCCATGATTCGGACCCAGAATTAAACCCGAAGGTGTCAGAACCGTTATCCCAGGGAAGTGGAACGCGACAACCATCTCGACCTAGGTTTTCACCGCCGGTATTTGCGAAGGCTGGATCCTGACGAAGTTCATCTGGAATGTCGAAAACTTCTTCAAGTCCAAGTTCTTGACCCTGGTAGAGGTAGGCGGTGCCAGGCAAAGCAAGCATGGTTAGCATTCCAGCTCGTGCTCGTCTTGCGCCAGTAACTAAGTCACGCGGTTCAGACCAATCTGCAGATTTACTAATGTCGAGGTTGGCATCTAATGAGGCAGCTTCTTCGCCATTTGCCAATGGAGCATAGCGAGTCACAGCGCGCCAAACGTCATGGTTTTCTAGTACCCAAGTTGTTGGCGCACCAACCAAGAGGTTGCCCTCAAGTGACTTATTAATTACTTGGCGTAGCGCTTTTCCATTCCAGGCGGTAGTGAGATAAGGGAAGTTGAAGCCGGTATGTAACTCGTCTTCACGCAGGTAGAGGGCATTGCGTTCAGCCGGACTTACCCAAGCCTCGGCAACAAAGACTCTTGGCGGGTCGTACTCTTCGGCAACTGTTCGCCATTCCCGCCAAATCTCGTGCACTGGATCCTGATCCCAGTAAGAAACATGATTCGTTGGATCTGTGGAGGTTGGTTTTGTGAAATCTGGGTAACCATCCTTTTTGGCTAGACCGTGCGCTACATCAATTCTGAATCCATCGACACCCATGTCGAACCAGAATCGCAAATGACCAAGAAATTCGCTTCGAACTTCTGGATTGGTCCAATCTAGGTCTGGCTGACTCTTATCAAAGATGTGCAGGTACCACCATCCGCTTGGGTCGCCATTAGCATCGGGCACTTCGTGCCAAGTTAGTCCACCAAAAACACTCGGCCACTCATTCGGTTCAAGCGTGCCTTGCTCACGTCCGCGTAGTAGGTGATAGCGAGCCCACGGTCCTTCGCTGAATCGGGTCAGGGCTGGAACGCTCGGGTCATTAACTGGCGCATGAGCCAATGCTTCCTTGAACCAAGCGTGTTCCCAGGAAGTGTGGTTAGGAACGATATCAATAAGAAGTTTTATGCCATTTGCATGCAGATCATTAATCAAACCCTGCAGGTCAGCCAAGTTGCCGAAGATTGGATCAACATCGCGGTAGTTGGCAACATCGTAGCCAGCATCAAGCATCGGCGAGACGTAATGCGGACTTAACCATAAAGCATCCACACCGAGTTTTGCTAGATGCCCAACTCTACTTCGGATACCAGATATGTCTCCGATTCCATCGCCATTAGCATCAGCAAATGATCGGGGGTAGACCTGATAGACAATTGCTTCTTGCCACCAATGTTGCGTGCGCTGCATTGATGTAACCTCCATTAGCACATTTTGGACCACTGAAATTTCGTAACTGTTCAATCGTAGTGTGCGGCACAAAATTCGTCTTGCGCAAGGTGTCGGTAATTCTGGCCATGGGGAATAACAATTCAGTGACTTATGGCATTTACCAAACTGTGGGCTGCGTTTTCTAGGTAGGCCCACAACTCTTCGCGCAAATCATCTGGAATGTTCTGGCACTCTAGGCTGGCTTTCATGTGGGCAATCCACCGATCGCGAGCTTCATCATTAATCACAAACTCGGCATGGCGCATGCGAAGTCTCGGATGGCCGCGCTGTGCCTGGTAAGTTCTTGGCCCACCCCAATACTGCTCGAGAAACAAAGTTAGGTGCTGTTTGGCTTGGGTTAGATCGCCATCCGGATACATAGGCCGAAGCACGGGGTCAGATTCAATTCCTTCATAAAAACCAGAAACGAGCGATTCGAAAAAATCGTGCCCACCAATAGCCTCGTAAAAGGAGTCATTCATACCCCTATCTTTGCAGGTTTAGTGCTGGACTTTGGCGGTGTCAATGTTGCGAGCAGCTTGGGTGATATTTTTTACCATCGAACCAAACACGATTCCGTGAAATGGCCATACACTCCACCAATAAATGTGACCGGCTAGTCCGCGTGGGTGATAGATCGCACGTTGATGGTAGTTAACTGAACCATCTTCTTGTGGTCTAACTTCAAGTTCAAGCCAAGCTAGTCCGGGCATTTTCATTTCTGCACGTAGCCGAAGCAAATGACCACGATCACATTCTTCGACGCGCCAAAAATCCACTGTCTCACCGGCAACGAGGCGATCTGGATTTCTCCTTCCGCGCCGCAGACCTGGTCCGCCGAAGATGCGGTCTAACAAGCCTCGAGTTTCCCAAGCAAGCGGGAATGAATACCAGCCATTCTCGCCACCGATTCTTTCGATCACCTGCCACAGCGCCGAAGCTGAGGATTTAGCAGCTACTTCACGCTCATCTGTGTAGAGCGAGCCACCTGCCCACGCGGGATCGGTTGGAAGCGGATCACTAGGGGCACCCGGCATTGATGCTGAAGACCAGCGGGTGGTCACTGCAGCATCTCGGACACGCTGAACGGCTAAGCGGACAGCATCTTCAAAGTTGAGCAATCCTTCTGGTGGATCGGGAATGTAGGTTTTGATGTCGTCCTCCGCGCAGACCACCTCAGTTTTTAGACTGTCTACTAGTGGCCGAGCGATTGCTTTGGGAACCGGAGTCACTAGGCCTATCCACCGCGATGACAATCCTGGTGACAATAAGTTAATCGGCAAGATTATGCGCTTACGCAGACCAGCAACTTTGGCGTAGCCCTGCATCATCTGTTCGTAAGTCAAAACATCCGGACCACCGATATCGAAAGTGCGATTAAGTTCTGCTTTTAGTGAAGCGGCCTCAACCAGATAGCGAAGCACATCACGAATTGCGATCGGCTGGATTCGAGTGCGCACCCAGCGTGGAGTAATCATGGCGGGCAGGCGCTCGGTTAGGTAGCGAAGCATCTCGAACGAGAGGCTGCCAGATCCCAAAATCACAGCTGCGCCAAAAGCAATCGTGGGCACACCCGATTTCAAAAAGATGTTTCCCACTTCAGCGCGAGACCGTAAGTGCTTGGATAACTTCTTATCATTTTGTAAGCCGCCAAGATAGACAATGCGTTGCACGCCAGCTCGTTTAGCACAAGTTGCAAAAGTATTGGCCGTCTCAAGTTCCAGTTTTTCAAAATCGCCGACACTTCCGATGGAGTGAATCATGTAGTAGGCAACATCAACCCCTTGCATTGCCACACTAAGTGAATCGGGATTATTTGCATCACCCGGGAAAATTTCAACTTGATCCCGCCAAGGCATCTGGCTAACTCGCTCCGGGTGACGAACCAATATCCGAACCTTATGGCCAGCGGCTATTAGTTCGGGAACCAATCTTCCGCCTACATAGCCGGTAGCACCCGTGACTAAACATAACCTGCTCATGACTCAAGTTTGCGTCAAAAATCAGGAGATTGCAGGGTGAAGGCCGGTAATTAGCGGTAGTCCTTAGGTAGCTACTAGGCAGTTTGAGTGTGGTTCCCGATCCTAGAAACTTCACCGTTTCGCATGTACCAAATCACGCCGTCAGAATCTTGTAGGCGGGTCACCCGTAATCCAACTTCAATGACAGTGCCAGTTACTGGACCAACATCAATCACATCACCCACCCCGTACTGGTCTTCGATAATCATAATGATTCCGGCCAGGTAATCCTTCACTAAAGTTTGAGCGCCAAAACCAACGGCAACACCAACAACACCTGCAGAGGTAAGGATTGGTGCAACATTGAGCCCAATCGTGGAAAGCGCCGTGATTATGGCAATAGACCAAACAAAAATTGTGATTATGCTACGAAGCAGTTGGCTGACCGAATCTGCTCGCTGATCTTTTCGCGATTGGACTGCTTCAAAGTCCTGTCTGGTTAGTTTGCTGATTCCACGTGAAGCATGCAGGGTGGTAGCCCGACGAATTACCCGATCGGTGATTCTGACCAAAACTGCGCGTACAACAATAGCTACCAAAAGAGCAATAGCAATCTGCAGTGGCTTACCAATGAACCAATGAACCAATGTATTCATGACACCTCCATGATTTGGTCCACTGAATTCAGGAATTCGAGAACCCTGTTCTAAACTATCGGTGTGTCAAAGAATTTTCGCAGAGCAATGTCCACATGTGTCTCAGGTGCCGTTATCGCTGCGAGTACAGTAACGCCGGTGTTAGCAGATTCCCGTCGAGATGACGGCGACCAGCCAGGGGCGAGCCTGAGTTTCTTGGCAACAGTACTTTGGTTCGTTATTTTGCCCTTGGCAATCTATGCAGTTATTGCACTTTTGGTGATGGGCCCGGGTTGGGTAAGCGCTGCAAAGAAGTCCGCAGCAAATGGCTTTCTTGACGACCCAACTGAAGAAAAGCCGCAGCGCGACAAGCCAGAAACTGCAGCACTTACCTACGAGTAAGCGCTGGGTCCCAGACCGTTTTATTATTCCGCGTCTTTTGCCTGTGCTACTAGCGAACGGGAAACATTATCGCGAAGCTCTCGAACTAATCGAGTCGATCCCGCATCAGTATCGGTGGCTAGAAACGCATCGGCCTTATCCAAAATCTCCTGTGAAGCCAAGAGTGAAGGGAAGAGTCCAATAGTTATACCTTGCGCAATCGCATTTGTGCGATTTTTCCAAACGCCGGGCAATGCCGCGAAGTACTTATCCACAAATGGCACAAGCAATTCACGTTGATCAGGTTGCCCGAACCCGCCGATGGTTGATTCAAGAATCGCATTGGCTAGGTCATCGTTTTCAACAGCTGCAGTCCAAGCTTGTGCTTTGGCTTCAGCTGTTGGAATCCCAGCTCGGGCACCCGCAGCTTGTCGCTGACCACCGGCCGTGTTGTCGTTAGCAAGCTCTGTGTCAATCGCACTTGGGTCAAGTGCACCAAGTGCGACTAGTCGAGCGATGAATGCCCAACGCAAGTCTGTGTCAACAGCTAGGCCCAGTGGCGTGCCTGAACCGTCGAACCAACTTTGCAAAATTCCGATGTGTTCTTCAGTTCTAGCCACGCTGATTGCAGTGCGCACGAATGCTAGTTGATGGTCAGAGCCGGCGGTCGCCTGATTAATTTGGTCCAGCAAACGAGCGAATAACGCATCACGATACTCTCCACGCTTGTACGGGGTGGCGTACTGTTCGATTGCTGTGCGCGCCTGCAGGAGGAGTTGCTGAGTAACACCAACTTCGATGTTGTTAAAGTCTGCAGCGTTAATCATGGTCAAGTATTCAGCTGTGGACATCTCAGCATCGCGAGTCATATCCCAAGCTGCGCCCCAAATTAATGCACGCGACAAACTTTCGCCAATGTCATTCAAACGATGCACCGCAGTCTTAAGCGATAATTCATCCAATCGAATCTTCACGTAGGAAAGATCATCCTCGTTAAGAAGTAATAGGTCCGCTACCGGCTTACCTGCCAACTGCACAATCTCAGTGCGCGGACCGTCAACATCGACTTCAATGGTTTCAACTCGAGTAACTGAGGTCTCGCTCGCTTTATACAAGCCAATCCGTATACGATGCGGGCGAAGAGTTTGATCGACACCCTCAGGAGCAACTGGCGGTTCCTGCAAAACCGCAACTGACTTGTAGTGTCCGTCCTCAACTAAAATTTCTGGACGTAAGGTGTTTACGCCGGCTGTCTGTAGCCAGCGATTAGTCCAGTCCTTTAGGTCACGGCCACTAGCTGCCTCTAGCTCAACCAACAGATCGGAAAGTTCGGTGTTGCCCCAAGCATGCTTCTTGAAGTATTGACGAAGCCCAGCGAGGAATTTGTCCTGACCGACATATGCCACCAGCTGGCGCAAAGTTGATGCACCCTTGGCGTAGGTGATGCCATCAAAGTTAACCTCTACGGCATCCAAGTCAACCATGTCGGCAACGATTGGGTGAGTAGTCGGCAACTGATCTTGGCGGTAGCCCCAAGCCTTGCGTTGATTAACAAAGTTGGTCCAAGCTTCGCTGTACTCGGTAGCAGATGCGCTAGCATCATGAGCTGCCCACTCCGCAAAACTTTCATTTAGCCATAGGTCATCCCACCAGGTCATTGTGACCAGGTCGCCAAACCACATGTGTGCTAGTTCATGTAAAACAGTATTTGCTCGCTGCTCATAGGCAGCTCGAGTAACTTTGGAGCGGTACACCATTCCTTCATGATGTGTTACTGCTCCGGCATTTTCCATAGCGCCGGCATTGAATTCAGGTACAAAGAGTTGATCGTATTTGTGGAATGGGTAGGCAGTATCAAATGCTGCTTCAAAGTATTCAAAACCCTGCTTGGTGACAGTGAACAGGTTTTCTGGGTCGAAATATTGAGCCAGTGAATTACGGCAGAAAAGTCCGAGAGGATATGTGCCGAATTTGCCTACATATTCATCACGTACTTCGTAGTAAGGTCCAGCAACAATTGCGGTGATGTAAGTCGACATCAGTTCAGTAGTTGGAAAGTCCCATTGCGCGATGCCAGCTGAAATCGGCTTAGGTGCTGGAGTTTCAGCATTGCTAATGACCTTCCAATGGTCAGGTGCCTTGACAGTGAATGTGTAAACAGCCTTTTGATCAGGTTGATCAAAGCAGGCAAATACACGGCGCGCATCGGCAATCTCAAACTGGGTGTACAAATAGACTTCATCATCCACCGGATCAATAAAGCGGTGTAAGCCTTCACCAGTATTCATGTAAGCACAGTTGCCGATTACCACCAGTGTGTTTTCCGCTGCTAGGTCAGTTAGTTCAATACGGAATCCGTCGTGCGCTGAAGTTGGCAACTCCTGGCCGTTCAAAGTTATGGACTCTACACCAGGGGCCACAAAGTCGATCCAAGTTTGTCCACCTGGTGTACCAGTGAATCGAACTGTGGTCTCGCTGTGGAAAGTATCATCACGAGTTGTTAAGTCAAGTGCGATGTCATAGGAGGAAACACTGACTGTTTGGGACCGCTTTTGGGCTTCGTCTCGGGTGATGTTCATGCCGGCCATAGGAACTCCTTGGTTGCGAATTATTGCTCAAATTTTGACCTTCGCTCATACTAGTGGCTTTTTTCAGGCGTATCCTGAGGAAATGAATGATTCAGTCGCTAAAGCAGATTTTTGGTTTGACCCCGTATGTCCATGGGCTTGGATTGCGTCCCGATGGATGCTTGAAGTAGAAAAAGTCCGTCCCGTCAAGACCTCTTGGCATGTAATGTCACTTGCCGTTTTAAATGATGGCCGTGACCTGCCAGAGAAGTATCAAGAAGCAATGAAAAAGGCCTGGGGACCAGTGCGTGTAGTGATTGCCGCTCAAGCAAAGCATGGCGACGAAGTTGTACTTCCGCTTTACACCGCAATTGGAAACCGGATTCACAATGCAGGGCGCAAAGACGAACACGAGGTTGTAATAGTTGAGGCATTGGCTGAATGTGGATTGGAACCAGAATTGATCTCTGCAGTTAACTCTTCTGAATTTGATGAGTTGTTGAGAACGAGTCACCACCAGGGCATGGACCCAGTTGGTATGGACGTAGGTACACCCGTTATTCATGTAGGCGAGGTGGCGTTCTTTGGTCCTGTGGTCTCGCCAATTCCGCGCGGTGAAGAAGCTGGCAAACTTTGGGATGGCGTTGTTCTAGTTGCTGGCACAGAGGGTTTCTTTGAGTTGAAGCGCACTCGAACGCGCGGGCCAAAATTCGACTAGGTCAAGTGTCTGAATTTGGCTGGTGACTGACAAGATAGACCTATGCGAATTCACTTAGCCACAGATCATGCTGGCCTTGAGTTTAAGGATGCTCTCACCGCCCATCTGACTGAACTTGGCTACGAAGTAGTAGATCATGGCGCATATGAATATGACGCTCAGGATGACTATCCCGGTTTCTGTATTTCAGCTGCACAGGCCGTAGCACTTGATCCAGATTCGTTGGGAATCGTTTTCGGGGGCTCAGGTAATGGCGAGCAGATTTCCGCTAACAAAGTTGCTGGCATTAGGGCAGCGCTATGCTGGAGCATTTCAACTGCACAATTAGCGCGTGAACACAACAACGCGAACATTTGCAGCATTGGTGCCCGGCAACATTCACAAGATGAAGCTTTTGCGATTATTGATGCTTTCTTGATGACGCCATTTACAAATGAAGAGCGCCACATTAGACGAATCAATCAAATACGTGATTTTGAAAATAGCTAAGTTTTATCGAGTGCTAATCCTCAATTTATTTAGTTAAACAATTTTGCACTAGCGGTGCTGCTTATCGTTCAGGTATGAGTGCGCCTGAATCCACCAGCCCACCAATAATTTCGCTCACTAGGCTTTCTAAGTTTTACGGAAATACTGTTGGCATTCAGGACATCTCATTCGATGTTGCCCCAGGAGAAGTTCTTGGTTTCCTTGGCCCTAATGGCGCTGGCAAGACTACTGCGATGCGCGTCCTTGTTGGCTTAATACATGCCACATCTGGGTCGGCGTCAGTGCTAGGAAGCGATGCGCTGAAATTTGATTCCCAACTTCGCTCGGAAATTGGGTACTTGCCAGGAACCTTGGAGCTTTATCGCCAGATGTCAGGACAAGATTTTTTGAACTTCCTCGCGCAGATGCGCCAACGAGATTGCACCAACCAATTTAATAGTCTGGCCGAGCGCTTAGAAGTTGACCTGACAAAAAAGTTGTCAGATTTATCAAAGGGTAACCGGCAAAAAATCGGTGTAATTCAAGCATTTATGCATGATCCAAAAGTTTTAATTCTCGATGAGCCAACTAGCGGGCTGGACCCACTAGTCCAGCGTGAATTTGAGTTGATTCTCAACGAATCGCGAGAGCGTGGGGCAGGCGTGCTCTTATCGTCACATGTACTCAGTGAAGTGGAGCACTTGGCTGACCGGGTTGCCGTCCTAGACAAGGGCAAGCTACTTGCAGTTGAAAAAATTTCAACCCTCAAATCTAGGGCGACTCGAACTCTGGACCTCACTTTTATTCAGCAAGTTACCCAAGATGTCTTTTCCCGTGTGCCAGGTGTAGAACATGTTTCGATTCGTGGTGGACAGGTTACTTGCGAGGTGGTCGGGACGGAAACCGAACTGTTAAAGGTTGCCGTTGAACATGGGGTAGTCAATGTGTGTTCACGCGAGGTATCTCTTAATGATGTATTTATTTCTCTTGTTGAGAATGGAGTTTCCCAATGAGGTTTGCCCTCATAAAGAAAACCTGGATGGATCAGCGACGTTCTGTGCTCTGGTGGATATTGGGCATCGGCATTTTATGCACGGTTCAGTTGTGGGTGTATCCAACCATTCGCGATTCGGCAGCTGCATTACAAAAATTTCTGGACCTGTATCCTGACGCGCTGAAAAAGATATTCAGAATGCAGGACTACACATCAGGACCTGGCTATTTATCGACTGAGCTGTTTAGTTTGATGCTCCCTCTGATTCTGATTGCAATCGGCTGTTCGGCTGGTGCTCGCGCCGGCGCAGCAGAGGAGGAAGATGGCACAGCAGATTTATTACTCGCCTTACCAATTTCACGGCGAGCTACACTGGCCAACAAAGTTCTAGCCAATTTGGTGGTACTGACGCTATTTGGATTGCTCATCTTTCTGATCCTCGCCCTAGGTGCTCCGATTGTGAATCTGCCCATTTCAAATTTCGATCTATTCGCTGGTGTAGTCAGTACCACACTCCTAGGTGTGGCTTTCAATAGTTTGACCACCTTGGCTGGCGCGACATCTGGTCGAAAAGGTCTGGCCTTAGGCGTTGGTGTTGGCAGTGCGCTAACTTTCTACATTTTGTTTTCACTAGCTGGACTTGTTAACTCATTCGAGCATGCATTACCCATCAACCCCTTTCAATGGACGATAGGTCATGCGCCACTATTCAACGGAATGGATTGGGTTGGCTGCGCCAAACTTGCTGCCTTTAGTGTTTTATGTCTCCTAGTAAGTGTTTGGGGATTTGAACGCCGAGACATTCGAACCTAAATATAAAATTTAACCTTTGGTTCGATCCCGGGCAGCGGTAGTTACTGGAGCGGGTGACCATCTTTGCGAAGTAGTGAGCAAAGAAATAGATACAGTCGAACCTTTGGTTCGATCCCGGCAGCGGTAGTTACTGGAGCGGGTGACCATCTTTGCGAAGTAGTGAGCAAAGAAATAGATACAGTCGAACCGGCATGGCCAGCTTGGAAGGCTGGGGCTCTACCATTGAGCTACACCCGCGGGAGTCAGAATTAACAGTTATCCATTGGACTACTTATTCTAATTTCTGACCGCGGTTTAGCCTATCGTATTTTTTGCATTAGACTTCTTTAGGTATTCGGGGCGTAGCGTAGTGGCTAGCGCGCCTGCTTTGGGAGCAGGAGACCGAGAGTTCGAGTCTCTCCGCCCCGACTCTGGGTGGTCACGGACTCTTTGGGTCCGTGACCATTTCACACCGCGCCAAGCGGTTTCTTGATTATTTAGGAGAGCTGTGAAAACCGCAGTAGAAAATCTGTCAGCATCAAGGGTCAAGGTTTCAGTAGATCTGGATTTTTCCGAATTGAAGCCGAGTTTGGATGCTGCCTACCAGCGCATCGCTTCACAAGTAAATATCCCCGGATTTCGCAAAGGGCATGTACCTGCGCGAATTATTGACCAGCGCTTTGGCAAGGCAGCAGCGCTTGACGAAGCAGTAAATGATGCCATTCCATCAAGTTTGGCGAAAGTCGTAGTTGACAACAATCTGGTTCAGATGAGTCGCCCAGAAGTTGATGTGACTTCACTGGATGAAGAAACTGGCCTTAGTTTTACCGCTGAATTTGATGTTCGCCCAGATTTTGAATTACCAAAATTTGCTGAACTCAAGGTAGTAGTTGATGATCCCGAAGTCACTGACGCCGCTGTCGAAGAGCAACTAGATGACTTACGCGCTCGCTTTGGCTCGCTAAAGACTGTTGAACGCGCGGCAAATGACGGCGACATTGTTGTCGTTGACTTAAGAGGGTCACATAACGATGTTGATGTGCCAGATTTGAGCGCACAGGGCTTGAGTTACGAACTCGGTTCACAGGGAATGGTTGATGGATTCGATGACGCAGTTCGCGGGGCATCTGCCGATGAGGTTCGGCACTTCGTCTTCACGCCAACAAATGGCGAATGGGCCGAGAAGGCAGTTGTTGTTGAAGTAACTGTCCGTCAAGTGCGTGAACGTGAACTACCTAAAGCAGACGACACATTTGCGCAACTAGCTAGTGAGTTCGACACAATTGATGAACTGCGAGCCGATTTACGGGAACGCCTTGGCCGGATGCGACTTATGGAACAGGCCTATCAAGCTCGGGACTTGGCCCATGATGCCCTAATGGAAGCGATCAAAGTTGAAGTGCCAGCCGGCGCAGTGGCCGATGAAATCTCGGCACACTTCCATGATGGCCATGGTGATGAAGCCCATCGTGATGAGTTTGAACAGCAAGCACGCACTGGCATCAAGAGTCGAATGGTTTTGGATAAGATTGTTGAGTCGGAAGACTTGCAGGTTAATGATGCAGAAATGACGCAGTGGCTCATAACCGAAGCTCAGCGCTATCAAATGGCTCCTGACCAGTTTGCAGACGAACTTGTGAAAGCTGGGCAGATCAATGCCGCAGTAGCCGAAGTGCGTCGAACAAAGGCATTATCTTTCGTGTTGGAACAGGTCCAGGTTGTTGATAAGTCTGGCCGCACTGTTGATTTGGAATCAGTCCTACGCGGGCCAAAGTCGGACGCTGAGTTTGATTCAGACTTTGATACCGAATCAGATACAGATAATTTCGAAGCAAACGAATAAGTACCAGCCTTCCTGAACTGAACAACTTCGGGCACTTTTCCCACGCTGTGAGCGAACATCACTATGTCGCTAGGACTAATGGCGTACCCAACAGGTAGTGTCTAACTAAACAAGTTCTTCAGCAGCTTTCGAAGGAGTCAGCAGTGAGTGGAATTGAGGTGCCGGGTCTAATCGTCCCGGAATCGCGAACCCCAGCCCCAAGTTCAGCCGGGTTTGATGATTCGGTTTATCAGCGATTGCTGCGCGAGCGCATCATCTTCCTTGGGTCACAGGTAGAAGACACAATGGCTAACGCAATTTGTGCGCAGATGTTAGTTCTTTCTGCTGATGATCCAGAGCGCGACATCTTCCTCTACATAAATTCTCCAGGTGGCTCAGTTAGTGCTGGTATGGCCATCTACGACACCATGCAGTACATCAAAAATGATGTGGCCACAGTTGCCATGGGTCTAGCGGCGTCAATGGGACAGTTCTTGTTGTGTGCCGGAACTCGAGGCAAGCGCTATTCACTTCCACATGCGCGCATCATGATGCATCAGCCGTCAGGTGGCATCGGCGGCACAGCATCGGACATCAAGATCCAGGCCGAGCAGATGCTGTACACCAAGACCAAGATGGCTGAGCTAATCGCTGAACACACCGGCCAGAGCCAAGAGACCATTAAGAATGATTCAGACCGAGACCGCTGGTTTACAGCCGATGAGGCAAAAGAATATGGATTCGTTGACCATGTCGTGCGCAGTGCCCGCGACGTCATTGGCGATGGCGGAACAGGGGCGTAATTATGGACAAGAGACTTTCACCTGCCGAATACACACCACAAGCACGCTACATTCTTCCGAGTTACATCGAGCGCACGCCACAAGGTGTTCGTGAATACAATCCGTACAACAAGTTGTTTGAAGAGCGCATTATCTTCTTGGGCGTGCAGATCGATGATGCATCCGCTGACGACGTGATGGCACAATTGCTGGTTCTTGAATCCCTAGATCCTGAGCGCGACATTCAGATTTACATCAATTCACCTGGTGGTTCATACACAGCAATGACCGCGATTTACGACACCATGCAGTTCGTCAAGTGTGATGTGCAAACAGTTTGCTTGGGCCAGGCAGCATCTGCTGCGGCGGTGTTACTTGCAGCGGGCACACCCGGAAAGCGCTTTGCGTTGCCACATGCTCGGGTTTTGATTCATCAGCCTTACACCGAAGGCGGTGGCCAGGGAAGCGACATTGAAATTCAGGCAAACGAAATCATTCGAATGCGCGAAGAGATGGAAGGTATTTTTGCCTTGCATACTAAACAAGACATCGCTCAGGTGCGTAATGATATTGAACGCGACAAAATTTTGACCGCGCCGATGGCTAAAGAGTACGGAATCATTGACGAAGTACTCTCTACTCGGGTCCCGCTTAACAAGTAACGAGCTAACTTAAGTCCGAGCGATCCAGTTGGTGGGTTAGCAAGTTTTCAATACTTTCTCGTGTTTGCGGCGTGTGCAACAAGAGATAGTCAGCGTTTCGGGGTAGTTTGAGATAACACTCTCTAGTAACTGCAACACTTATTCCCCCAGGAGGTGCACACCATGGCTCGAGTTGGAGACGGTGTCGACCTGTTGAAGTGCTCGTTTTGTGGCAAAAGCCAAAAACAAGTCAAGAAGTTAATCGCTGGTCCCGGCGTTTACATCTGTGACGAGTGCATCGACCTTTGCAACGAAATCATTGAGGAAGAATTAGGCGAGTCGGTCAATCTTGGCTGGGACGAGTTACCTAAACCTCGGGAAATATATGCATTCTTAGACCAGTACATCATCGGCCAAGATACTGCAAAGAAATCACTTTCAGTTGCCGTGTACAACCATTACAAGCGGGTACAAGCAGGTGCAAATAGTGGCGGGCGTGACGAAACTGTCGAGTTAGCAAAGTCCAACATCTTGCTCTTAGGTCCAACTGGATCTGGCAAAACCTTGTTGGCCCAGACTTTGGCCCGAATGCTTAATGTACCTTTTGCAATTGCGGATGCTACGGCGCTTACGGAAGCCGGTTATGTTGGCGAGGATGTCGAGAACATCTTGCTTAAGCTGATCCAGGCTGCTGATTACGATGTAAAGAAGGCCGAAACTGGCATCATCTACATAGATGAAATTGACAAGGTTGCTCGCAAGAGCGAAAACCCGTCAATTACTCGAGATGTTTCAGGCGAAGGAGTGCAGCAAGCGCTCCTTAAGATTCTGGAGGGCACCACCGCTTCTGTCCCACCACAAGGCGGCCGCAAGCATCCACATCAGGAATTTATTCAGATTGACACGACAAATGTGCTCTTCATTGTTGGCGGGGCCTTTGCTGGCCTAGATGAAATCATTCGCCAACGTGTCGGCAAGAAATCACTCGGTTTCACTTCGACAATTGACGAAGTTTCTGAAGATGACTTCGAAATCTTTAGCCAGGTCATGCCCGAAGACATGCTGCGCTTTGGCATGATCCCGGAATTTATTGGCCGACTGCCAGTATTTACTTCTGTTAATGCACTCGATGAAGAAGCGTTGGTGCGAGTGTTAACCGAGCCACGAAATGCCTTAGTTCGCCAGTACCAAAAGCTATTTGAATTGGATGGCGTTGAACTGGAATTCACCCAAGATGCTTTGGCTGCTGTTGCAAGTCAGGCAGTACTGCGTGGCACCGGCGCTCGTGGCCTACGGGCAATTCTTGAAGAAGTGCTGCTGTCAGTGATGTACGACGTACCAAGTCGTGAGGATATTGCTCGAGTTGTAATTGACAGTGACGTTGTGCTCAAGCACGTAAATCCAACTTTGGTGCCCCGCGAAGCACCAGCGCCTAAGCGCATTCCAAAGGAAAAATCTGCATAAGTTATCTTCCAAAACAAAACCCTCGGCAATCGCCGAGGGTTTTGTTCTTTCCACATCTATTCAGTCGCTGGAACTAAATCTGCAGTTACTAGAATCTGTTCACCATCAACTACGAAATCAAAGTCACCTAAGACCCGACCCGCCGCAAGTAAGTCACTTGTCGCCTGCTTAATTAATTCAGCTTGTTCTGCGCTAGCGGTGATAACTACATTTTTCAGTTCGGCCTTCATTGAAACTTTTGCCTCACTCTTGACTTTGCGAAGTCCAGACAAAGCTTCCGCCACTGAACTCAAAGTTTGAGCATTGCCACCATGACTTCGCAGTTGCTCTGATTTTGGCCAATCACCGGTATGGATTGAACCTGCTTTCCACCATGACCAAACTTCTTCGGTGACAAATGGCAGAAACGGTGCGAATAACTTGAGCAAAGTTTCCAGAGTTAGGGTCAATGTTGCTTTCGCTGATTCTGCCACTGCTTCGCCAGCCAATCCGTACGCTCGGTCCTTAACTAATTCGAGGTGATCGTCACAGAAAGCCCAGAAGAATGACTCAGTGACCTCAAGGGCCTTGGTGTAGTTGAATAACTCAAAAGCGGCAGTTGCCTGATCGACCACATCGGCCAATGCAGCTAACAACGCCCTATCGATTGGCTCTGTCACCGCGGAAACCGGAGAAGTTCCTTGACTGAGGACAAACTTGCTCGCATTTAAGAGCTTCACGGCAAGACGACGACCAATTTTCATCTGACCAACATCGAATGCAGTGTCAGTGCCTGGTCGGCCTGAAGCCGCCCAGTATCGAACAGCATCGCTACCATGTTCATCAAGCAAATCAATAGGCGTTACTACATTGCCTTTTGACTTACTCATTTTCTTGCGGTCTGGATCCAGAATCCAGCCACTAATTGCCGCATGCTTCCAAGGAAGTTCGTTTGATTCAAGATGAGCGCGAACTACAGTACTGAATAGCCAAGTGCGAATGATTTCGTGAGCTTGCGGACGAACATCAAATGGCCAGACACGTTGCCAGAGGTCGTCGTCCACGCTCCAGCCACCAGCAATTTGTGGCGTCAAGGATGAGGTGGCCCAGGTATCCATCACATCAGGATCGCCAATGAAGCCGCCGGCCATACCTCGTTGTTCGGGCGCATAACCTGGCGGACAATCAATTGACGGGTCAACTGGCAAAGCACCATCTTCTGGCACTAGCACTTCATCCCACTTTGGATTTCCGTCTGCATCCACCGCGTACCAGACGGGAATTGGTACGCCAAAGAACCGCTGTCGAGAAATTAACCAGTCGCCATTTAGTCCTTCGACCCAGTTTTCATAACGCACTTGCATGTGCGCTGGATGCCAAGTTAGTTCGCCACCCCGAGCCACCAACTCGCGGCGGAGATTCTGGTCACGGCCACCATTTCGGATGTACCACTGACGTGTGGTGACGATCTCAAGTGGCTTGTCACCCTTTTCAAAGAACTTAACCGGATGGGTAATTGGTCGGATTTCTCCGTCAAGATCACCGGATTCACGCAAAAGTTCAGCCATTTTCTCTTTGGCTGAATGTGCAGTAAGTCCGGCTATTGCCGAGTACACATTTTGGCCGAGCTCAGATGCAATCCAGGTCGGTGCCTCACTAATAATTCGGCCGTCCCAGCCAATGATTGGCCGGGTTGGAAGTTGTAATTCGCGCCACCAAATTACGTCGGTTAAGTCTCCGAAGGTACAAATCATGGCAATACCTGAACCCTTTTCTGGGTCGGCGAGCGCATGCGCTACAACGGGCACTTCGACGCCGAACAGAGGCGAAGTAACTGTTGTGCCAAAAAGTGGTTGGTATCTTGGGTCATCAGGGTGTGCAACCAGTGCAACACAGGCAGCTAGAAGTTCGGGCCGAGTAGTTTCAATAAATAATTTGTCACCATTTGGTTTATGAAATGAAACTCGATGGTAAGCACCAGGACGCTCTCGATCCTCTAGTTCAGCTTGGGCAACTGCAGTGCGGAAAGTTACATCCCATAATGTCGGGGCTTCAGTTTGGTAAGCCTCATTACGCTGCAGATTATGCAAGAACGCGCGCTGTGAAATTGCTTGTGACCTTGCACCAATTGTTTGATATGTCATTTTCCAGTCAACACTGATGCCTAGCCGACGCCATAATTCTTCGAAGACCTTTTCATCCTCGACGGTCAGGCGTTCGCAAAGTTCTACAAAGTTGCGACGGGAAATTGCAATTGGGTCTTTACCCACCTCAGCCGGTGGTTCGAATGTTGGATCATATGGAAGTGAAGGATCGCACCGAACGCCAAAATAGTTTTGCACCCGGCGTTCGGTTGGCAGGCCATTGTCATCCCAGCCCATCGGATAAAAAACTTTCTTACCCGTCATTCGCTGGTACCTAGCTACACAGTCAGTGTGAGTGTAAGAAAAAACATGACCTACGTGTAATGACCCACTCACAGTAGGAGGCGGAGTGTCAATTGAGAAAACTTCAGGTCGAGTCGCATCTCGGTCAAAGTCGTATGTTCCTGCAGCGTCCCAGACGTTGAGCCATTTTTGCTCAAGGCCATCTAGGGCTGGCTTGTCTGGAACAGAATTAGCGGTCATGAGGCTTAATTCTGCCAGAACTTGCACTCTAGACTTAACCCGTGACCAGGGAAACCGAATTAACTGAATTAGCCCGTGTTGAGGAAGTATTAAATTCCCGCTGGCCCGAGACTCGAATAGAGCCGAGCTTGTCGCGCATTTCACAGCTCATGAACCTCTTGGGCGACCCACAACTGAGTTACCCCGTAATTCATATCACTGGAACCAATGGTAAATCCTCCACCGCTCGCATGATTGAAAGTCTGCTCAGAGCCAGGGGCCTGACAACTGGACTTGTTACCAGTCCACATCTGCACAGCATTACTGAGCGGATTCAACTGGCTGGTCAGCCGATTGCGCCTGACAAATTTGTTAGTGCCTACGATGAGATTGAGCCCTACCTGGCCGTCGTTGATGCAACCAGCATTAATAGCGGCGGTCCCGCAATGTCCTACTTTGAAGTATTGACGGGTCTTGCGTTTGCCATCTTTGCTGATACTCCCGTCGATGTTGCAATAGTGGAAGTCGGAATGGGCGGAACCTGGGACGCGACAAATGTAGTGCAACCGCAAGTTAGTGTGATTACCCCTATCGGCCTAGATCACACTGATTACTTGGGTGAAACCGTGGAACTTATTGCCAGCGAAAAGGCAGGCATCATCAAGTCAGGTTCGATCGCTGTGCTAGCGGCTCAAGATCCGCAAGCGGCTGAAGTTTTGCTGCAGGCAGCGGTGGGTGTAGAGGCGCCCGTGTTGCGTGAAGGTGTTGAGTTTGGCGTATTGAATCGTGCATTAGCCCTTGGTGGTCAAGTAATCTCACTGCGTGGAATTACCGGAGATTATCCAGAAATTCTGTTGCCACTTTTTGGCGAACATCAAGCAACAAATGCAAGTGTTGCTCTCACTGCAGTTGAAGCTTTCTTTGGTGGCGCTGAATCCATAAGTGATGAAACAGTGCGCGAAGCCTTTGCTAGTGTCACCTCACCGGGTCGACTTGAAGTCGTTCGTCGCAGCCCAACAGTATTAGTTGATGCTGCGCATAATCCGCATGGCGCAAAGGTACTTGCCCGAGCCCTAGAAGAGTCATTTGATTTCATATCAGTTATCGGAGTGCTTTCAATCATGGCCGATAAGGATGTTGATGGAATCTTGTCCGCATTTGATGGAATATTTGATCAAGTTGTAGTGACTTCGAATGGAACTGTGCGAGCCATGTCTACAGCCGAACTAACTGAAAAGGCACAAGGTGTTTTTGGCGCAGACCGAGTAACTTCAGCACCCAATCTTGCCGACGCTATTTCTCAGGCAATTGCGTTGGCTGACGATGCCGGCACTAGTGGAATTGGTGTTGTCGTCACTGGCTCGGTTGTTACCGCTGGTATTGCTCGAGCCATTGCGAGGAAGTCATGAAAGTAATGGGCAGTGCCGTAATGGCACTTGAAGTCATCGTACTTGGACTAGTGATGCCAGTTGCTCATGTGGTTTACGACTATCCGTTGGGCACTGTTGTTTGGGTTAGCGGCGGTCTAATGTTGCTGTGCATACTCTCGATTGGCAGCATGCGCCGCGATCGACGCACGGCTGTTGCTACGGGAAGCTTTGTCCAACTCTTAGTTCTAATCTGTGCGATTTTTATTAAACCTTTTTTGGTGCCTGCAATTCTGTTTGGCTTGATTTGGATCCTGGCGGTCGTACTTAGCGCACGAGTGGATGCGGCCAAGGCCGAGCAGAACCCAGAAGTACTAGACGATTCTGATACGCCGGAAACCCTTTAGACTAGACCTCATGGCAGAGAAAACCCTAGTTTTAATCAAACCTGATGGCGTGCAGCGTGGCCTAATCGGTGAAGTGCTCTCACGAATTGAACGCAAGGGCTTCAAAGTTCTCGCACTTGAACTGCGCACCCTAGAGCGCCAGGTTGCAGAAACTCATTACGAAGAGCATCGAGATAAGCCGTTTTTTCCGTCGCTGGTTGATTTCATTGTCAGCGGTCCACTGGTTGCCGCAGTAATCGAAGGACCAGATGCAATTCTGTCTTGGCGTCAGATGATGGGTGCAACTAATCCAGCGAATGCAGCGCCGGGAACAATTCGTGGTGATCTTGCGACTGAAACTCAATTCAACGTCACGCATGGCTCAGACTCACCAGAATCTGCCGCTCGCGAGATTGCACTTTTCTTTCCGAAACTCTAACAACTTTCAACTCTAGGCAGTAGGTAACCGTGACGATAGCAACAAGCAGAAGTGAAACGGTTTCCTCAGTATTTCCGATGTTAGAAAGATTGCTACCGCATGTCCAAAAGCCAGTTCAGTATGTTGGTGGTGAACTCAATGCAGTCACAAAACCGTGGGATGAAGTCAAAGTTCGCTGGGCACTGATGTATCCAGATGCCTATGAAGTCGGTATTCCTAATCAGGGTGTCCAAATTCTTTACGAAGTGTTGAATGAGCGTGCCGATACGCTATGTGAGCGCACATATGCGGTTTGGCCTGACTTAGAAAAGTTGATGCGCGAAAACGAGGTGCCCCAGTTCACGGTAGATGGGCATCGACCCGTTGGAGCGTTTGATGTATTCGGCGTTTCCTTCTCAACCGAATTGGGTTACACCAACATGCTTACTGCTCTAGATTTAGCAGGCATCCCAATCCATTCTGCACAACGGACCGAGTCACATCCGATTGTGGTTGCTGGCGGGCATGCGGCATTTAATCCAGAGCCAATCGCAAATTTCATTGATGCTGCAGTTTTGGGCGATGGTGAACAGGCAGCTTTAGCCATAACGGACATCGTTTTGCAATTCAAACTTGATTGTGAAGCCGGTGTAGTTGCTAGCGAGACCAATTTGCGTGAAGAACTCCTGCTTCGACTTGCAAAATCAGGTGTCGTTTATGTTCCTGCTTTTTATGATGTGGAATATCTGCCAGATGGTCGAATTCGCCGAGTTACGCCAAACCGTGCAGGCGTACCGTTTCGCGTTGCCAAGCACACTGTGATGGATCTCGACAAGTGGCCATATCCAAAGGCGCCATTAGTACCACTTGCCGAGAGCGTCCACGAACGGATGAGCGTTGAAATTTTCCGCGGTTGCACTAGAGGCTGCCGTTTTTGCCAAGCTGGCATGATCACTCGGCCGGTTCGTGAACGATCTAAAACCACCATTGCCGACATGGTGCAAAACGGTCTGGCGAAAACGGGCTACGAAGAAATTGGCTTACTTTCACTATCTAGTGCTGACCACAGTGAGATTGCCGACATTGCGAAAGGTCTTGCCGACCGATATGAGCAATCGCAGACATCCCTTTCACTTCCAAGCACCCGAGTGGACGCCTTCAACATCGATTTGGCAAACGAACTAACTCGTAATGGCCGCCGCAGTGGTTTAACTTTTGCACCCGAAGGTGGCAGCGAGCGTATTCGCCGAGTCATTAACAAGATGGTTTCTGAAGAAGACTTAATTCGGACAGTGACTGCTGCTTATGGCGCAGGCTGGCGCCAAGTGAAGCTCTACTTCATGTGTGGCTTGCCAACCGAAACGGATGAAGATGTGTTGCAGATTGCTAGGTTAGCTCACGAAGTCATCAAAGCCGGCCGAGTCGCTTCAGGGCGGAAGGACATTCGTTGCACGGTTTCTATTGGCGGCTTTGTACCTAAGCCTCATACTCCGTTCCAGTGGGCCGCTCAACTCGATCATGAAACAACTGATTCTCGACTGTTCAAACTTCGTGACGCAATTCGCAATGACCGTGAGTTTGGCAAGTCGATTGGCGTTCGCTATCACGATGGCAAGCCAGGAATTGTCGAAGGCATTTTGTCTCGAGGCGATCGCCGAGTAGGCAAAGTGATTGAGCAAGTTTGGCGCTCCGGAGCCCGCTTTGACGGCTGGAGCGAACACTTTTCCTTTGACATGTGGATGCAGGCAGCACAAATTGCCCTCGCCGATGAGCCAGTTGACGTTTCTTGGTTCACAACTCGTGAGCGCGAGCTTGCCGAAGTTTTGCCATGGGACCATTTGGATTCGGGCCTTGACAAAGAATGGCTCTGGGAAGATTGGCAAGATGCTTTAGCTGAAGTTGAGGTTGACGATTGTCGCTGGACACCATGTTTTGACTGCGGAGTTTGTGATCATATGGGGACTGAGATTCAAGTTGGTCCAACTGAGGGTGTGTTACTGCCGCTACCACAAATTAAATCGAAAGTAATTGCCAGTGGCTCGTGATCCAGGTCGCGAAATTGTTCCAGCCGTTCAGAAGTTGCGCATCCAGCATGCAAAGCGTGGTCGGTTAAGGTTCACCTCTCATCGTGACTTTCAACGCGCATTTGAGCGAGCGCTACGACGCGCAAATGTACCCATGGCATACAGTGCTGGCTTTTCCCCGCACCCCAAGATCTCGTATGCAAATGCTGCCGCAACTGGCGTTGCCAGTGAAGCGGAATATGTGGAAATCGGGGTAGTACAAAAAGTTGAGCCAGATGCTTTGCTGCAGGTACTTAATGAAGTCTTGCCACCGGGTTTTGACATTCTGGCAGTCGTTGAGGCCCGAACTCCAGATTTTGTGGCCAGACTCGAAGCAAGTCATTGGCACATTGAACTTCCTGCGGTTCCGCCTGCTGAAATCTTGAACGCAGTGAAAAAGTTCTTGAGCGAGACCGAAGTTATGGTTGAGCGAAATACTAAATCTGGACTCCGCACTTTTGATGCCAGGTCAGCAGTTTTGCGCATTGAAATTCAGGATTTACAGTCGCCACAAGCGTTGGCAACTAAGGATGAACCGGATTTGGCCCAAATGTGTGCAATACTTCAAGTAGTTGTTCGGCATGGAACTCCATCCGTTCGACCAGACGATGTGCTGGTAGCTCTAACAAAAGTTGCTGGGCTTGTCCTTCCGTATCCCGCACGGGTAACTCGGTTAGCACAAGGCCCGCTTGGTGCAGATGGCTGGTCAGTCGATGATCCACTTGATCTCGATCGACAGACCGCCGCCACTTCCTGAGCCCGACATCGTGACACATAGGCTTTTGCGCCCCTAGCGGGCGTGGGTGATCGCTTGCGAGCGTACCTGTTGGTGCATTCGTGGGTTGAATAGGAGAACGACATTATGTCGGATGAAAATCATACAGAAGTAACTGGTATGCAAGTAAAGAAAACTAGGAATAAGAGTGCAGTTAAAAAGGCTGCAAAGCCAGCGCCAAAAGCGCAAGCACCTGCGCAGTCCGAGCCGGTAGCCCAAAAGGCGGCAAACAAAAAGGCGGCAAACAAAAAAGCGGAAGCGCCAGTTGTGGCCACTGAAGTTGAGCCAAAAAAATCAGCTCGTAAGGCTCCGGTTGCTGTTCCAGTCTTTCAAGCGCCACCAACTGCGCCTGTCAAAGGTGCGACAAAGAAAGCTACTGACAAGCCAGTAAAAACTGCAACTAAGGTCGCAGCCAAGGGCTCAAAGTCTGGCGATTCAGCCGTAACTGACACCAAAAAGCGCGCGAATAAAAAAGTGGCTTCGGAAGAGGTCGCTGACTCAACAAGCAGTGACACAGAAATTGATACTCCACCAACCTCAAAGAACCGCAGTCGGAATCGTAAGAACAAGAATCGCGATCGTGGAACTTCGACAGAGATTGATTCAGCAAGTATTAGCGACTTAGATTCAGACGATGCTGAAAGTGCAACGCACAAGCGCAGCCGGAAGCGCAATCGCGATGGTGCAGCGGATGACTCAGGCTCAATTCGCTTAGATGCAAAACGTCAACGTCGCCGCGACGGGCGTGATGCCGGTCGTCGTCGCGCATCAGTTGTGACTGAAGCGGAGTACTTAGCTCGCCGAGAAAATGTTGATCGAGTAATGGTCGTGCGCCAGCAGGGTCCACGTACCCAGATTGCCGTACTTGAAGACGGTGTCTTAGTTGAGCATTACATTAACCAATCTTCAAGTGGCTCACTTGTCGGAAATGTTTATGTCGGCCGAGTCCAGAATGTGTTGCCAGGTATGGAGGCTGCCTTCGTAGACATTGGCAAAGGGCGTAACGCAGTTTTGTACGCAGGCGAAGTGAACTGGGATGCCGCCGGTCTTGAAGGACAGTCCAAGCGCATTGAGTCAGCGCTCAAAACTGGCGACACTGTATTAGTTCAAGTGACTAAAGATCCGGTCGGACAAAAGGGAGCACGACTAACAAGTCAGATTTCGATCCCTGGGCGTTTTGTGGTTTATGTACCAAACCATCCGATGACTGGAATCTCGCGCAAATTACCAGAACGCGAACGCACTCGGCTCAAGAACATCTTGCGCGAAGTAGTTCCCGAGACTGGTGGCGTAATTGTCCGCACTGCTTCGGAAGGTGCGAGTGAAGAAGAATTATCTCGCGATGTGGCCCGCTTAGTTGCCCAATGGGAAGACATCGAAGCAAAGGCAAAACTTTCGTCACCGCCAACAATGCTGTACGCCGAGCCGGATATCTCAATCAAGGTCGTGCGAGATATCTTCAATGAAGACACCAAGAAGCTTGTTGTATCTGGTGATGATGCCTGGGACACTGTTGATCAGTATGTGAAATATGTTGCTCCCGATTTAGCTGATCGCTTAGAGCGCTATGTCGGCAGTAAAGATGCCTTCACGCATTATCGAGTTGATGAGCAGATTGCTAAGGCATTAGACCGCAAAGTGTATCTTCCCTCCGGTGGATCATTAGTAATTGACCGAACCGAGGCAATGACTGTTGTTGATGTGAACACCGGAAAATTTATTGGTCAAGGTGGAAACCTGGAAGAAACAGTTACCCAGAACAACTTAGAAGCAGCTGAAGAGATTGTTCGACAACTTAGACTTCGTGACATCGGTGGCATCATTGTCATTGACTTTATTGACATGGTGCTGGAAAGCAACCGCGATCAAGTAATCCGCCGCCTAATTGAATGCCTAGGTCGCGATCGAACGAAACATCAAGTTGCCGAGGTGACCTCTCTTGGCTTGGTCCAGATGACCCGCAAGCGAATCGGTGCGGGTTTACTTGAGGTATTTGGCCAGTCATGTGATCATTGCAATGGCCGAGGCGTAACAATTCATATGGACGGGCTGCCAGCAGGTAAAGGAAATCGCGATACGGGTAACGAAAGTGGCCGTGGACCAAAAGCCGGAAAGATCCACAAGTTTGACCCCGAAGCGGGACATTTGGTCGAAGTCGAAGGTTCAATAGAATCCGACTTTGAAAACTTAGAGATTTCCGAAGAAAAGTCGGAAAAACCCAATAAGAATGGGCAAAAACGTGGTCGACGCAGTGCCAGTCGGCCGGCCGGACAGCCAAGTTCTACCCCAGTAGCAGAGTTCACGGTTTGACCTTGACCCTGCTTAATCCGTAACCTTATGAGGCTTACCTTTTAAGGATTTTCACCACTTTTGCAAGGAGTAACACTGTGTACGCGATCGTTCGATCTGGCGGACGCCAAGAGAAAGTCGTCGTTGGCGATGTAATCACCCTTGATCGGGTTGATGCAACACCTGGCGACACCGTAGTTCTGCCAACATTACTTTTAGTCGATGGCGACAAAGTCACCTCCGATAGCAAAGCTCTTGCGGGAATTACCGTAACTGGCGAAGTTGTTTCGCATGGCAAGGGTCAGAAGATTGAGATCCTGCGCTACAAGAACAAGACTGGCTATCGCCGTCGTCAAGGTCATCGTTCCGCCTTGACTGATGTGCAAATTGTCCAGATTGGGTCAACCAAGATCGCAGATAAGGATAAGCTTGCTGCTCCGGTAGCTAAGAAAGCGGCCAAGAAAGCAGTTGCAAAAAAGGCTGCGCCAAAGCCTGAAGTTGCCGAAGTAGTAGCCGAGGCAACAGATGCGCCAGTTGCAAAAAAGGCGCCTGCAAAAAAGGCTCCTGCCAAGAAGGCTACAGATGCTCCAGTAGCAAAAAAGGCTCCTGCCAAGAAGGCAGCGCCAAAGAAGACGGAAGAGTAGGTCATAACTCATGGCACATAAAAAGGGTGCGTCCAGCACACGCAATGGTCGCGATTCAAATGCACAGCGTCTAGGCGTAAAGCGTTTCGGCGGACAGGTTGTAAGCGCTGGCGAGATCATCGTGCGTCAGCGTGGCACACATTTTCATCCAGGACAGAATGTTGGTCGTGGTGGTGACGATACTTTATTCGCCTTGACTGCTGGCGCTGTTCAGTTCGGTACTCGTCGCGGTCGTCGTGTCGTCAACATTGTTCCAGCGGGCTAAATCCGCGATTCAATTTTTTGCAAAGCGGGCCTGAAAACATCGGGCCCGCTTTTACGTTTAGGAGGTAATTGTGACCAGCTTCATTGATCATGTCCTCCTGCATGTTCGTGGCGGCAATGGCGGAAATGGTTGTGCTTCTGTACACCGTGAAAAGTTCAAACCACTCGGTGGTCCCGATGGCGGCAACGGTGGTAAAGGTGGCGATGTAACACTTGTCGTTGATACCTCAATCACAACTTTGCTTGAGTATCACCGGAGTCCTCATCGATCAGGTGGCAACGGTAAGCCGGGCCAGGGCGACCATCGCAATGGCGCTAATGGCACAGAATTAGTACTTCCTGTTCCTGATGGCACGGTGGTTACCCTCAGCGATGGAACGGTGTTGGCTGATTTAGTCGGTCAAGGCACTTCTTACGTTGTGGCCGCTGGCGGTCGTGGTGGCTTGGGAAATGCAGCATTGGCCTCAACTCGCAGAAAAGCACCCGGCTTCGCTTTACTTGGCGAGCCTGGGGTAGAGCGTGACGTCGTACTCGAACTCAAAACTGTTGCCGACATCGGCTTGGTAGGTTTCCCGAGCGCCGGCAAGTCTTCGTTGATTGCGGCTATGTCGGCAGCTCGGCCAAAAATTGCTGACTACCCGTTTACCACTTTGGAGCCGCACCTTGGTGTTGTTCAAGCCGGGGAAACCACATTCACCATTGCGGATGTGCCAGGACTAATTCCAGGCGCAAGTTCCGGAAAAGGTTTGGGGCTAGAGTTTCTTCGCCACATTGAAAGATGTGCTGCGTTAGTTCACGTGCTTGACTGCGCGACCTTGGAATCAAATCGTGATCCAATACGTGACTTAGATGCGCTTGAACAAGAGCTCGAGCAGTATGGCGGACTTCAAGATCGACCAAGATTGGTTGTCTTGAATAAAGTCGATCTTCCTGAAGGCCGGGATCTAGCTGAGATTGTTTTGCCAGATTTACACGCCCGTGGCTACACGGTATTTCTGGTTTCGGCTGTTAGTCATGTGGGCCTGCGTGAACTCGGATTTGCCATGGCAACAATCGTTCGGGATGCTCGGGCTGCCGCACAAATTGAGGCTGCCGATCGGCCACGAGTTGTTGTGCGGCCAAAGTCCGTCGATGATTCAGGATTTACAGTAACTGTTGAGCGTGCTGGCGAAGAATTGCGATACCGGATTATTGGTGAGCGAATAGAACGTTGGGTGCGGCAGACGGATTTTGCTAACGATGAAGCCGTTGGTTACCTAGCGGATCGGTTGGCCCGGGCAGGAGTTGAACTGGAACTGGCCAAGCAAGGCGCTGTTGCTGGCAGTGAAGTTGTGATTGGCACTGGACCATCGGCTGTTGTCTTTGACTGGCAACCAACAGTCTCAGACTTGCATCAAGGTCCTCGTGGCACCGATGAACGACTCGTTGACATGAATCGACCAAATGCAGCCCAGCGGTTAGCAGAGCATCGTAAACGGCAATATGGTGACGAATATGCTTTGGCAGATGATGTAGCAATACAGGAAGGGGACGAGGAAGATGCGTAACGATATCGCACGAGCCAAGCGCATTGTGGTGAAAGTTGGTTCCTCGTCACTAACTACTAGACGAGGCGGACTTGACGAAAGTCGCCTTACCGAACTGGTGCAGGTAGTTGCAGCAAAACAAAAAGATGCTGAAATTGTTCTGGTATCTAGTGGTGCAATTGCCGCAGGACTGGCACCGCTTGGTTTACAGTCTCGGCCGACGGACTTAGCCACACAGCAGGCCGCGGCTAGTGTTGGTCAGTCTCTTCTCGTCGCTAAGTATGCCGCTGCTTTTGCTGCTCATCAAGTTACGGTAGGGCAGGTTTTGCTGACCGCAAATGATGTGATCAGACGTGCACAGTACCGAAATGCGCAGCGTAGCTTGCAGCGATTGCTTGAACTTGATGTTCTGCCAATTGTGAATGAGAACGACACCGTTGCGACCGATGAAATTAGATTCGGTGACAATGATCGTCTGGCTGCACTCGTTGCCCATGTAGTTCAAGCGGATGCACTTTTTCTATTCTCGGATGTTGATGGTCTATACAATGATGATCCAACCAATCCCGAGGCAAGCATTATTGAACAAGTGAGTGATTTTTCGCAGTTGTCTGAAGTGGCAATTGGCGGAACGGGCTCATCCGGTGTTGGCCTTGGGGGAATGGCAACCAAAGTTAAGGCAGCTCAAATCGCCACGTCGGCGGGGATCCCAGTGGTGCTAACTGCTACCTCGAACGCTGCCGCCGCGCTTGCCGGCCAGAGTGTAGGCACCTATTTCGCGCCAGCAGCAAAACTGCCCACTCGCTTACTTTGGCTTCTGCATGCCACAACATCCCTTGGCAAGTTGTTCCTTGACGACGGTGCGGTGTCAGCAGTGATTGACCGCCGCATGTCACTGTTGCCAGCAGGTATTACCGAAGTTGAAGGCAACTTTGTCGCAGGCGATGCAGTGGATCTAGTTGATCAATCGGGCAAACTAGTGGCTCGGGGGATTGTTTCATTCGATGCTACTGAGCTACCTGCTCTGATAGGCAAAAAAACATCTGAAATTTCGTCCGAGTTTGGTGAAAGTTTCGACCGCGAGGTTATCCACCGAGACGACTTGGTAGTGATCCCCGAACAATAAGAGAGAATAGATTTATGACTGATGAACGTGCTGAAGTGTTAGCCGCCGCCGAGCGCGCGCGCTCTGCTGCCATGGTCTTGCGGAATTGTTCTCGCGCTGAAAAAGATGCCGCACTACTAGCCATGGCAAATGCCTTAGTTTTACACACCGATGTGATTGTGTCAGCGAATTCCAAAGATATTGCGGCCGCTGAGCAAAATGGGACAGATGCCGCCATCATCGATCGACTTAAGCTAAATCGAGAGCGCATTGAAGCAGTTGCGCAAGGACTGCGTGATGTCGCGGCACTGCCTGACCCAGTTGGTGAAGTAGTGCGTGGATACACCTTGCCTAACGGACTTGAGGTAAGGCAGCAGCGGGTTCCCATGGGTGTAATCGCCATGATCTATGAGGCCCGACCAAATGTAACTGTTGATGCTGCTGGTTTGGCACTCAAGAGTGGAAATTGTGTTTTACTGCGTGGTTCTTCATCGGCATTTCAGACGAATGTGGAATTGGTTGCAGTCATGCGAAGTGCATTAGAGCACTCACCTGTTCCAGCCGATGCAATTCAATTGGCACCTGGGGCAACTCACGAAGCGGCAAAGCACTTAATGACGGCACGTGGCCTGGTAGATGTTGTTATCCCGCGCGGTGGAGCGGGACTCATTAATGCTGTTGTCGAGCAGTCAACTGTCCCAGTCATAGAGACGGGAGTAGGAAATTGCCATGTCTACATAGATGAGTCTGCAGACATTGAAAAAGCCGTTGCAATCACGGTAAATGCTAAGACACAACGAACGACGGTTTGCAATACTGCTGAAACACTTCTAGTCCACGAATCTATCGCGCCCAAAGTACTACCTAACTTGTTGGCAGCTTTGAAGGACAAAGGAGTAACTATTCACGGAGACAAAGAATTTGCCGAATACTCTGCCGAGGCTGGCATCAGCTTCGTTCCCGCCAACGACACCGATTGGTCAGATGAGTATTACAGCCTAGACATTGCCGCCGCGATTGTGCCGAACATAGAGGCGGCGATTAGTCACATTCGAAAATGGTCTACAGGGCATACCGAAGCAATCATTAGCGAGTCCCAACAGGCTATTCGACACTTCACTAGTTCAGTAGATTCCGCGGCAGTCATGGTTAACGCGTCTACTCGCTTCACAGATGGTGGCGAATTTGGCTTCGGTGCTGAAATCGGAATATCCACGCAAAAACTACATGCTAGGGGTCCCATGGGGCTACCAGAACTAACAACTACGACTTACATTGTCACTGGCGATGGCCACATCAGAAGCTAAGAAAGAAAGTAGAATTTAAACATGAGTGATTTTCCATGGTGGGGTTTCGGACTCGTCGCCTTTGGCCTTTTGTCACTGGCACTCTACTTAGTAACCCGATTTAATCCTGATCGCTAGAAACGTGAAGCGCATTGGAGTGCTTGGTGGGACATTCGATCCCATCCACATTGGACATTTGGTTGCTGCCAGTGAGGCGCACTCCCAACTTGCATTAGATCAAGTTCTTTTTATCCCAGCCGGCACGCCTTGGCAGAAATCTGAGCAAGACATCACGCCTGGCAATATTCGATTAGAACTACTCAATCTTGCAGTTGCTCGTGATGACCGATTTTCAGTGAGTGATATCGAAATTAAGCGCGAAGGCCCAAGCTATTCAATTGATACTTTTGACGAATTGATGGACCTGGATCCAGCTGCTAATTTCATCTGTCTTGTCGGTGCAGACGTTGTCTCAAAAATACCGACTTGGCATCGCTGGCAAGATTTCGTCAAGAAAGTTTCTATCGCTGTAGTCAGTCGTTCAGGAATAGCAGTAGGAGAGTTGCCATTTGCTGTGACCGAAGTTCCGATTCCAGAAGTTGCAATCTCGGCAAGTACGCTCAGGCAGCGATATGCCGCTGGCGAGCCGACAAGGTATCTAATCCCCGATTCAGTCGATGAGTACATTCGCACCCATGGACTTTATGGAGCAGGACAAGACGAGTTCTAATGCACCGTCTTCCAAATTTTTTGAAATGGCTCGTGGGCTCTCTACTTGCTATTGCAATTCTGACTGGTTTGATGCTTTTACAAAATCCGAAAAGCAATCGAGATAAATTAAATTTGCTTGCCCCGCTTAATCAAATTTCAGCAACCCCAGAAACCAAAGAGGTGCAGACCCTGTTGGTTGAAATTACGGACAACAAGCAACAGTTTGTTGTTGGTGCACTGTTGATCAGAGACGGACAGAAGTCCATGATCGCTGCACTAGACCCTAATGTCGTGGTTGACCTGAGGTTGTTTGGCCTTCGCGATTTGCACAGTGCCACCAATCAAGTTTCTACTGGCCAAATTGTTGATGCCTTAAATGTGGCTAGCGGGTTAGACATCGAAGGAGTACTCAACCTGACGCAAATCGGACTCGGAGCTCTGCTCGATGACATCGGTGGCCTTACTGTTCAAACTCCCATTTCAGTAACGCTTGCTCAAGCAAGCGATGACAGTCCAAAACTCTTGCGTGCGGGCAAACATAAACTTGATGGAGCAACGGCAGCAGCATATGCGGTCTTTCGTCGCCCTGGTGAATCTGTGATTGAGCAGAGCAAAAGATTTCGACCAGTCTTAACAGCAGCACTAGATTCGCTACCAAGACAGCAGCAGGCAATCAATGCTCGACTAAATTCACTGGGCCAATCAGGCAGTACGAATTTGACTGACCTAGACATCGCTGGTTTCTTAGCTCAGACGCGCGGCACTTGGGAAACAGCGGACACATTAATTTTGGCCACTGAACCTTCGCAGTTACGAGCAAAAGCTAAACCTAATTGGCTTTGGCTAAATACCAGTTCCATTTATTCAACTTTCTTGAGCGACGCACCTGGTGCGCTTTGGAGCAGTGACTCCAATCGGTTACGAGTAACCGTTTCGAGTCGTACCGCTTCCGAGCGTTTGATAGTCCGAAAATTGTTAAGTCGCGGAACAATCTATTTTGTAGATGGAGGCAGCACCGCACCAGCACTTAATTCACGCCTAATCGTCACAGAGACTGTGCCGAAATCCCTTGTTTCCGAAATTAAGAAAGATTTGTCTTTGCCTAACCTAGAGGTGCAAGTGGTATCTCAAATATCAACTGGAACTGACATGCAATTAGATTTAGGTGAAGATTTCAATAAGAACCAAAACCAGGAGAGCAATCAGTGACGGCAACAGATCATGCAATAGGCATCGCCAAAGTTGCTGCGCAAGCTGCTTTTGATAAGCAAGCCACAGAAATTGTCCTACTTGATGTCAGCGAACATCTGGTGATTACCGATTTATTCCTAATCTGCACCGCGCAAAATGAGCGACAGGTAAATGCAATTGTCGACGCAATTGAAGAAGAGTTAGATGCCCAAGGAGTCGAACCTATTCGCCGCGAAGGGCAACGGGAAGGTCGCTGGGTACTTTTGGACTACTTCGACATGGTCGTGCATATCCAGCAAGCGCAGGAACGATCTATATATGATCTGGAACGGTTGTGGCGTGACTGTGAGCACATTCCATTGGAATTGAGTTAACTGTGGCTGGTAGAACACTTGTTCTCTGGCGCCACGGGCGCACCTCATGGAATTCGGTAAGCCGATTTCAAGGACAAGAAGATGTGCCATTGGATGAAGTTGGGTTTGATCAGGTTCGGCGAGCCGCGCAAACTTTAGTTGGCCTGCAACCCACTCATATCGTGTCCAGTGATTTGTCGCGCGCCCTAGACACGGCCCGAGCGCTAGCACGCCTGGCCGAGTTGGAAGTACAGGTCGATCCAGATTTACGTGAAACATTTGCCGGTCAGTGGCAAGGATTGACAAAAACCGAATTAATGGAACGCTTCGCTAGTGACTACTCCGCATGGGGTGGCGACTCAAATGTGCGCCCTGGTGGTGGCGAGACTCGATTGGAAGTAGCCCAGCGGGTAATGCGGGCGATCAATGGCGCACTAACTTCAGTTCCAGACGGTGGCACTTTGGTTGTTGCTTCACATGGTGGAGCGCTGCGCGCAGGACTGGGCAGATTGTTAGCCCTTGAACCAGCGCAATGGACTGCACTCGGGGTACTAGCAAATGCGCAATGGACAGTACTTCAGGAGCTCGATGAAAACATTCCCCGCCCGCCAGGATTGCAGTGGCGCTTAGCCGAATACAACGCAGGTTCGCTGCCGGAACCTGTTATGGGTGATGACCGTTAAGCCAGTCGCCGACCAATTATGTTCTGCGGTAGCATTAATAAGTCCGGGGCTGTGGCGCAGCTGGTAGCGCACCTGCATGGCATGCAGGGGGTCAGGGGTTCAAGTCCCCTCAGCTCCACCAATACCAAACTAGGAGCGATATATGAGTAATCGCATTACCCATTGGATTGACGGTAAATTTTATTCAGGTCCAACTGATCGAACTGGTCCTGTTTTCAACCCTGCAACAGGCGAACAAACCGGCACTGTAGATCTAGCCAGTACTGAAGTCGTCGATGTTGCCGTAGCTGCTGCCGTTACTGCCGGCAAATCTTGGGCCCAAACTTCGCTGACTAAGCGGGTCGCTGTGATGTTTGAATTCCGCGAACTCTTAAATGCTCGCAAGGATGAAGTCATCGCACTCATCACCGCTGAACATGGCAAAACGCTCGAAGATGCAAAGGGCGAACTTGCCCGCGGTCAAGAAGCAGTTGAATTTGCTTGCGGCATTCCACATCTGATGAAGGGTTCGTATTCTGAAGGCGTTTCAACTGGGGTTGATGTTTACAGTATCCGCCAACCACTTGGCGTTGTTGGAATCATCTCGCCGTTTAACTTTCCGGCGATGGTGCCTATGTGGTTCTTCCCAATTGCGATTGCAACAGGCAACACTGTAATCGTCAAGCCGAGTGAAAAAGATCCAAGTGTGGTTAACTACATCGCAGAACTTTGGAAAGAAGCCGGCTTACCTAAAGGCGTATTTAATGTTGTTCACGGTGACAAGGAAGCGGTTGATCGCTTACTGACTCATCCAGATGTCAAAGCCATCAGTTTTGTTGGCTCAACCCCGATTGCTAAATACATTTACGAAACTGGCACCGCGCATGGCAAGCGGGTGCAGGCACTTGGAGGCGCAAAGAACCACATGGTGGTACTACCTGATGCCGATCTTGACTTAGCGGCTGATGGTGCAGTGAATGCTGGATTTGGCTCAGCAGGCGAGCGTTGCATGGCCATTTCGGCGCTTATCGCCGTTGAACCAGTTGCTGATGAATTGATTGCCAAGATTTCCCAGCGCATAAGCACGCTCACTTTGGGTGCTGGAGTAACCAACTCAGACATGGGACCGCTTATTAGCGCGGTTCATCGAGATAAGGTCCGTGGCTACATAGACGCCGGCATTGAGGCTGGGGCAACTTTGGTTGTTGATGGACGCAAACCTGAAATTTCGGACAAAGCTTTGACTGGAGGATATTTCCTAGGTCCAACATTGTTTGACAATGTCACAACCGACATGAGCATTTACCAAGAAGAAATCTTTGGCCCAGTTTTGGCAGTAATAAGAGTTTCGAGTTATGCGGAAGCACTCAAACTGGTAAATGAGCATCCCTACGGCAATGGCACAGCGATCTTCACAAATGACGGTGGAGCAGCTCGCCGATTCCAGCACGAAGTTCAAGTTGGCATGGTTGGTATCAACGTGCCAATCCCAGTACCGATGGCCTACTACTCATTCGGCGGTTGGAAAGCTTCTTTGTACGGTGATACCCACGCCCATGGCACTGAAGGCGTGCATTTCTTTACGCGCGGCAAAGTTGTAACGAGCCGTTGGCTAGACCCAAGCCATGGTGGGTTGAATTTGGGCTTCCCAACAAACGGTTAATCTTCGGTAGGCTAGGTGTCTGGCAAACTTCCCCGGAGTGCAAATGAACTTAAAAAATCGAGATTTCCTGAAAGAAATCGATTTCAATGCGGATGAATTGCAGTATCTAATCGACCTTGCAATAGAGCTGAAAGCCGCTAAACGTGAACGGCGCGAAGTTAAACACCTGCAAGATCGAAACATTGCGCTCATATTTGAAAAGACATCGACCAGAACTCGCTGTGCGTTTGAGGTTGCCGCGTTTGATCAAGGTGCACACACCACTTACCTAGATGGTCAGTCTTCGCAGGTTGGTCACAAGGAATCTATCGCAGATACAGCTAGAGTTCTATCTCGGTATTACGACGCGATTCAATTCCGTGGTAAGTCTCAGGAGATGGTCGAAGAGCTCGCGCGGTATTCAGATGTTCCGGTTTACAACGGCTTAACGGACGAATGGCACCCGACCCAGATGCTTGCCGACTTTCAGACCATGATTGAACATTCTGGCAAGAACTTAAGCGACCTAAGTTTTGCTTATGTGGGAGATGCCCGCAACAACATGGGCCACTCGCTCTTAGTCATGGGGGCAATTATGGGTTGCGATGTGCGAATAGCTGGTCCAGCTGAATTATTGCCAGCACCCGAGATTAGAAAGATCGCGCAAGACGCTGCCAAAAAGAGCGGTGCCAGAATTACTTTGACCGATGACATGGATGTCGCGCTAGTTGGCGCACAATTTGTACACACCGATGTCTGGGTGTCAATGGGTGAATCTCCAGAAATTTGGAATGAGCGAGTCAAATTACTTTCTCCTTACCAAATAAATCGTGAGGCACTTGCCAAAACTGGCGTGGCTGACGTGAAATTTATGCATTGTTTGCCCGGCTTTCATAACGAGCAAACGACAATTGGTTTTGAGATTGCTAGTCAGACTGGCATGCACCAGGGCCTTGAAGTTACCCACGATGTATTTGAGTCAGAACTCAGTGTTGTTTTTGATCAGGCCGAAAATCGAATGCACACGATTAAAGCAATAATGGTTGCAACAATCGGAAACTGATGCCAAATCTTTTTGATCCAATCCAAGTGGGCAATGTCTCGATCAAGAACCGAGTCTGGGTTAGCCCGATGTGCCAGTACTCGGCGATTGATGGACTGATGCAAGATTGGCACGCCATCCACTACGGCTCCCTAATTACTGGTGGATCTGGATTAGTTATGGTGGAGGCCACCGGTGTAACTGCAGCTGGTCGGATTTCTCCAAACTGCCTAGGTATTTGGTCAGATGCTCAAGCGCAAGTTCTTTCCGAATTGCCAAACTTTGCCGCCAAGCATGGCGTGAAGATGGGAATTCAGTTAGCCCATGCCGGTCGCAAGGCATCTTGTGCCTCGCCTTGGCTTGGTGGAAAGCCACTTTCGCCAACCGATGGCGGATGGGAAACAGTAGGACCTTCGCAAATCGCATTTGGTAGTTATCCAGCACCCAAAGAATTGACTCGAAGTGAAGTAGATCAAATTCGTCATGATTTTGTGGCGGCCGCCGAACGAGCCTTATTCGCCGGCTTTGACATTATTGAGTTGCATGTTGCCCACGGCTATCTTTTACATGAATTTTTGTCACCAATTTCGAATCAACGAACAGATGAATATGGTGGCTCATTTCATAATCGAATCCGCCTGCTGTTGGAAATAGTTCGAGAGGTTCGAGTAGTGATTTCTCCTGCCCGAGCACTCTTCGTCCGACTTTCGTGCACAGACTGGGTTGCCGGTGGCTGGACCATTGAAGACAGTGTGCTTCTGGCAAAGGAGTTAAAGCGAGCCGGCGTTGATCTGATTGATTGCTCATCCGCAGGTACTACGCCTGATGCGCAGATTCCACTAGGCCCTGGCTTCCAAGTTCCATTTGCCAACCAGATTCGAATGCAGGCACAAATTCTAACCTCAGCTGTCGGGATGATTGACAATGCTGAGCAAGCACAAGCAATCGTCGAGCAAGGACAGGCAGATGCAGTAATGCTCGGCCGCGCCTTTTTGGGAAATCCGCGTTGGCCATTACAGGCCGCTGCTGATTTGGGCGTTGAAGTCCCATGGCCAAACCAGTACCAGCGCGGGGTATTGCGCTAATCCCAAGCGTTTCCATTACCTGTTCAGACTCAAGTATTCTTGGAGATTATGAGCGAAGCGCCTATTGACCCGAATGTTTACGATGTTCATGCAGTCCAAGACAAATGGTTACCGATTTGGGATGAATTAGCCCCATTTCGAAGTGGTCGTGCAAACGATAATCGGCCAACTAAGTACGTGCTGGACATGTTTCCGTATCCATCAGGCGATCTACACATGGGCCACGCCGAGGCATACGCACTTGGCGATGTGATTGCTCGCTATTGGGTACACAAAGGATTTAATGTGCTGCACCCTATTGGCTGGGACGCATTTGGACTTCCTGCCGAAAACGCGGCAATTAAACGTGGTGCCGACCCCAAGTCATGGACCTACGAAAACATTGCGATGCAGAAGTCATCTATGCGTAGGTATGCCTGCTCGTTTGATTGGGATCGGGTATTAAATACTTGTGACCCTGAGTACTACAAATGGAACCAGTGGCTATTCCTGCAGATGTATGAACGCGGTCTGGCGTACCGCAAAGATTCTGCAGTCAATTGGTGCCCTTCTTGCCAGACAGTACTGGCAAACGAACAAGTTGTTGGCGGACTATGTGAGCGTTGCGATTCACAGGTCACAAAAAAGAAACTCAATCAGTGGTATTTCAAAATCACCGACTACGCTGACCGACTATTGGATGACATGTCCGAACTTGAAGGCAATTGGCCGGAAAAAGTTCTACTCATGCAACGCAACTGGATCGGTCGCTCAACTGGAGCTGAAGTTAGTTTCGAGATTGAGGGCAGTGACGAGACTGTCGTGGTCTACACAACTCGACCAGATACGTTATTCGGTGCAACTTTCTTCGTTGTGGCAGCAGACTCCGAATTAGCAACCAGACTTGCCTCTGGAACCGAGAGTGAGGACGACTTCACGGCCTATCTTGAACAGGTTAAGTCCACTAGCGAGATGGATCGACTAGCTACTGATCGCCCTAAGACTGGCGTTTTCTTGAACCGCTATGCCATCAATCCAGTAAATGGCGAACGTTTACCAATCTGGGCCAGCGATTACGTGCTCGCTGATTATGGAACTGGCGCCATAATGGCGGTACCTGCCCATGATCAGCGAGATTTGGATTTTGCTCGCGCCTTTAACCTGCCTGTTCGAGTTGTTGTTGAGTCAGAAACCGATCCAGCAGAAACTGGGCAGGCCACCGCTGATGATGGTGCGCACATCAATTCTGGACCGCTCGATGGAATGGGCAAGGCCGAGGCAATCGCCAAGATGATTCAGATTCTGCAAGATCAAAACCGAGGTAAGGCTGCTACAAATTATCGCCTCCGGGACTGGCTAATCAGTCGTCAACGGTATTGGGGAACACCAATCCCAATCATCCACTGCCCAACTTGTTCAGAAGTGCCAGTTCCACTCGAGCAACTTCCAGTTACTTTGCCTGATGCTGCAGAGTTGGACCTTTCACCTAAAGGCACCTCACCACTTGGGGCTGCTGATGACTGGGCAGTTGTGCCATGTCCAAACTGTGCCAGGCCGGCTCGTCGTGATGCCGACACGATGGACACCTTTGTTGATTCATCTTGGTATTACCTAAGGTATTTAAACCCACACCTTGATAGTGCGCCTTTTGAACCCAGTGAAGCAAGCCGTTGGCTGCCAATTGATCAATATGTTGGTGGCGTCACACATGCTATCTTGCACCTGCTTTACAGTCGATTCTTCACCAAGGTTCTGTTCGACATGGGACTGGTTGATTTCAAAGAGCCATTCACGAGATTACTCAACCAAGGCATGGTGGTTATGGACGGTTCGGCCATGAGCAAGAGCCGTGGCAACCTGGTACGGCTATCCGATGAGTTGGACGCACACGGTGTAGACGCAGTTCGCTTAACTATGGTCTTTGCTGGTCCACCAGAGGATGACATTGATTGGGCAGATGTTTCACCCAGTGGCGCTAAGAAGTTCTTGGCCCGTGCTTGGCGCCTTTCCGGCGATGTAACAAGTCCAGTTGGAGCGGATCCTGCAGAAGGTGATGTAGCACTGCGTAAAGTAACGCATAAGGTTATCGCCGACAGCGAACTGGCACTTGAGAGCTACCGGTTCAATGTTGTGGTTGCCCGCGCTATGGAGTTAGTCAACGCAACCCGCAAGGCGATTGACTCGGGTCCTGGCGGTGCCGACTCAGCGGTTCGCGAGGCTGCTGAAACGGTGGCGATCCTGCTCTCACTTGTGGCTCCGTACACAGCAGAGGAAATGTGGTTCAAACTAGGCCACCAACCTTCGGTAGCTTTAGCTCCATGGCCAACTGTTGATCCGGAATTACTAGTGGCTGACGAAGTCGAATGTGTTGTGCAGGTCAATGGCAAAATTCGCAAGCGATTGCAAGTTCCACCTGCAATAACGGAAGCTCAATTACGCGACTTAGCACTAGCCCAGGAAAATGTAATCGCTGAAATTGCGGGCCGAGAACCGAAAGTTATTATTGTGCGCCCGCCTAAAATTGTGAACATAGTACTTGGGTAACAAATCATGAAAATTGGTTTCGTTACCGATTCGACTGCTTACATACCCGACGAATTGCTTGAGCAATTTAACATTCAAGTGGTCCCTGTCAAAGTAATTATTTCTGGAGCTGCTCACAGCGAGGGAATAGATGTTTCGGTTTCTGATGTAATCGCTGCATTTGGAGATGGAAAAGCAGTCACCACCTCAAGGCCTAGTTCGAATGATTTCATCGAAACCTATCAAGGGTTACTAGATAGAGGTTTTGATGAAATTATCAGCGTTCACTTATCTGCTGAATTGTCTGGAACATACGAATCAGCCTTACTTGCCGTGGCAAAATCAGAACTTCCAGTTCGGGTAATAAATTCACATAATATCGCTTCCGCGGTGGGCTTTGCAGTTGTTGGTGGGGCAAGGCTGGCAGCAACCGGGGCCAGTATTGATGACGTTGAAGACTACATTCGCAATCGATGTGAATTAACCCGAACGCTGTTCTTCGTGGACACTTTGGATTATCTTCAACGAGGTGGACGAATCAGTAGCGTGCAACTGCGATTAGGAACAGCGCTATCACTTAAGCCCATTCTGGCTGTTGCAGATGGGAAAATTGTGCAGCAAGAACTGGTTCGAAATTCCGAACGGGCATTTTTAAAGATGGTTGAGATCGCTGTGACCGTTAAAGATGTTGATTGCGATATCGCAGTGTTACATGTTGCGACCCAAGCAAAAGCTGAAAAACTAGCTAGCCAAATTAGCAAAAAACTAGATGGCAAGCAGGTTCATGTTTATCCCGCAGGTGCAGTAGTGGCAACCCACTTAGGACCTGGCGCCATCGCATTGGTGCTAAGTAGGCAGATTTAACTAAAAGACCCAGATGTCCTGGGTTTATCGGATTGCCACAATTTCACAACCCGATCCGATTCACAGAACTTTGCCAAAAAGAAAATTCTCATATTCGAAAACTACGCTTGCCAGATGGCTTCCGCAGAAGAGCGCATAAGGGCCTTATGGTCTGCCCGCGAAGATGAACATCTAGAATTTGTGTCGCCCGATTACACATTCAATTCATCAAAACATACTCGGCATGCGCTTATAAAAGTGGCAATTTTGATCCTGGCTGTAACCGCGTTATTTGTGTGGGCAAACCGGCCACAAACTGTCGGCTCCCCAGAAGTGCTAGCCAGCGGAACTGCTTTGATCTCCTCGGCTGCGCCCTCGCCAAAGATTGTCGTTGACGTAGAAGGCCGAGTTCGTCGCCCCGGTTTGTATTGGCTGACAGACTCAGCACGAGTAGCGGATGCAATAAAAGCCGCTGGTGGCTTTCTTCCCAATTACCGCAAGGGAAGTGTGAATTTAGCTGCTCGATTAGTAGACGGTCAATTACTTCTTATCGGCGAAGTGCCAAACGGGCAAGGCGCAGCGGCGGCGCCTGAGGCTGATTCGACCAGTCGAATCAGCCTGAACAGTTCCAGTCAGGCGCAGTTTGAATCCTTGCCAGGTGTAGGTCCAGTTTTGGCGCAGAGAATACTTTCCTGGCGAACTGAGCACGGTGCGTTTAAATCTCTGGATCAACTAAAAGATGTACCGGGCATTGGCGAGAAAGTGTTTGCAAACCTGGTGTCATACCTCACCCTGTGAAAACTGTTCAAGTCATCGATGCCCGCTTTGTTCCGATTGCAGTGTCAGTCTGGCTATCAGCCGCTGTAACGGTACTTGTTGGACTGCAACGAAGTTTAGTTATTGCCACTCTCAGTGGCGGCTTCATTTTCTGCCTATTTGCATTAACTTTTAGCCGAATTCGAAAATATCATTGGCAAAGACCCGACTCAATTAGATTGGTAGTAGCAAGCTGCATTCTCGGCTTCCTACTCGCCGCCAGTCGACTTTTTCCGATATTGAGTAGCCCAATCATTGCGTTAGCGAACCAGCACAGTCGAGTGCAGCTGACCGCCATCGTGAGTTCTGATCCAATAGCAACAGAAAAACTTGATGGTCAAGATTGGCATAGCTCTACCCAAACCTCAGTGCGTTTGAAAGTTTTGACTATTGAGCATGCAGGGCAGCTTTGGCGATTAAGTGCCCCCATTTTGCTCTTTGCCGACCAGAATCCAAGCGATTTTGCTCAGTTGGTGCCTGGCGCAACAGTTTCAGTGGAGGCAAAGTTGTTTCCACCGCGCGTTGGGTCTGCTTATGTTGCATACAGTGAGGCACTTTCGCCACCAATTGTCGTTACTGGACCACCGCACTATCAATGGTGGGCGAGTTTAGTAAGAGTCAAACTATCTTCGGCACTAGTGAATGTACCGAGCGACGCAAAAGCACTCATCCCAGGTTTAACCCTGGGAGATACTCGAAACCTAACCAAAGACCTGAATACTTCAATGCGCTCCGCTGGACTGACACACCTAGTCTCCGTCTCTGGGGCAAATGTCACAATTTTGCTGTCGTTAGTGTTTCTAGTGTTGGCCCGAACATCTCGGTCCACGAGATTTATTGTGGCCATTTTGACTCTTGCCAGTTTCGTCGTACTGGTCCGTCCACAGCCTAGTGTGCTTAGGGCTGCAGCCATGGGTTTTGTCATGTTACTTGCCTTTGTTCTACAGCGAAAGACCGCAGCGATAAATGTATTAGCTGTTTCAGTCGCCGTACTCGTTGTCATAGACCCACTGCTCAGTGCCACCTTTGGTTTCGCGCTGTCCGTTCTAGCTACCGCCGGATTGTTGATTTGGTCAAAGCCAGTTGGGCAAAAGTTATCAGCCGCACTTCCTAATTCAATTCCACAATGGCTAGTAGATGGCATCGTGGTGACTATTTGTGCTCAATTGGCCGTTCTGCCTATCTTGATTCTGCTCGGTGCCAAAATTTCTTTGGTGGCGATACCAGCAAATTTACTGGCAGTGCCGCTTGCTGGCTATGTGATGATTTCGGGATTAATACTTACTTGTCTGGCTTTGGTATGGCTGCCCCTGGCCCAGATTCTCGCCTGGTTGGTAGCCGTTCCGGCACAGGGTATTGCGCAGATTGCCAAACTTGCAACGCGGGCAACTCTGCTTGAACTACCGCTGCCTACCGGGATTTTTGGCGCGGTCTTTGCTGTGATTCTCGTTGCTCTACTAATTTGTGCTTTTCGCTTCTGGAATTTCGGCGACCAAGATCGGCGCAATCTAGTTGTTGCGATGCTGGTACTCGTCGCCCTCTTTGTCTGGACTAGACCAAGTGTCTCGTTAAAAAATTGGCCACCTCGGAAATGGCAGGTTATTGTCTGCGATGTTGGTCAAGGTGATGCAACGGTAATCAAAATCGCCAAAGGACAGGCGATCGTGATTGATGCAGGCCCTGACCCAAACCTGGTTGACAGTTGTTTGCGAGATTTAGGAATTAAAAATATTCCGCTATTAGTGCTAACCCATTTCCATGCTGACCATGTAGCTGGGTTAAGTGGCGTATTCAAGCATCGGAGAGTTGGTGAAGTGCGGGTAACTACCTTTTCCGAACCATTTATTACTAGTAAGTATGTTTTTAATTTTCTGGCAGATAAAAAAGTGTTAACAAAGAAACTAGTTGCTGGTGACCAATTACAGGTTGCACAAGTGAGTATTAAATGCATCTGGCCGGCCAAGTTAATTTTGGGACAGGGAAGTGATGCCAATAATTCAAGTTTAGTTTTGCAAGTCAAAAGTCATGGGTTAACTATGGTCTTTGCCGGCGATGTCGAAGCCCCAGCACAGCGCGCCATCCGCCAATACTCGATGCTCACTGAAATCGATGTACTAAAAGTCGCTCACCACGGATCTAGAAATCAGGATGAGCAGTTTGCTCGGTTGCTCAGACCTCGAATCGGAGTCATTTCAGTCGGTGCGAATAACACTTACGGGCACCCCGCCCATGAGACTTTGCTTCTTTACGAGCTGCTTGGCACAAGGATATTTAGAACTGACACCAATGGCGCTATCGCTATCTGGAAATCTGCAGGCAGCCTTGAGGTTTTGACTGCCCGGTAAGGCATACTCGTACTGTGGCGAAAAAAGATGCAATTGGCCAAAACCGGGTCGTACTAGCAGTTGGCAGAGAAACCGCGCTTTTCAATCAAGTGATCGCCCGAATGTCGACAATTGCGCAAGAGATTGACCCACAGTTTTTAAAAGTAGAACTTGACTTGACCAACTTAGAAAATCAAGTAGCGGAGTTGGGTCAGGCATTGGCTCCATCTTTATTCGGCGAATTTACCTTACTCATAGTGCAGAACATTTCTGAACTAACCGAAGATTCAACAGCCTTGCTCCTGCAAAACTTGGCGACCTTACCTGAACATTTAATGCTTGTGCTTTGGCATCCAGGTGGCGTGAAAGGAAAGAAGGCCCTCGAGGCAATCCGAAAGACTGGAATTCTTGAAGCTGATTGTGCCGAACTCAAAAATGACAAATTGGATTCGGCGTTGGTTGCGGAGTTTAACAAGCACAAGCGGCGAACCACGGTTGAGGCACTCGAGGCCCTGCGTGAATCAGTCGGCTCAGATTTGGGTGAGCTGTTAGCGGCAATTTCGCAATTGTGTGTTGACATTGAATCCGATCCCATTGATGCTGCTGCAGTTCGGCAGTACTACTCAGGGATGTCAGACATAAAGAGTTGGGATATCAGTGATGCGATGTGGAACGCTAAGCCAAAGGAAGTATTGGAACAGTTCCGGTGGGCAATCGAACAAGATTCAGCATCCGCGCCAGCGATTATTGCGGCAATGGCCAAAGGCCTTAGAACTCTGGTTAAATTTGCTAGCGCCCCAGCAGGGATGAGTGAAGCCGAACTTGCCACACACGTTGGTGTGCACCCGTTTCGCTTGCGGTTTCTGCGCACGCAGAAAAAGTCATGGCTCCCAGAAGATTTAGCTAAAGCGACAAGGTTATTAGCCCAAGCCGATCGGGCAAGTAAAGGAACCACTTATCAGGTCGGGATTCCTGGGGGAGTCAGTTTAGAGCGCGCGCAAACTCTCTACGAAATTGAGAAAAATATTTTGGCGATGCGAGCGCCAAAGATTGACTAGGCCTTATTTAGAGCTGACGCAAGGGCAGACTTGCGGTTAGCAGCCTGATTCTTATGGATGACACCCTTTGATACAGCTTTATCAAGTGCGCGGGAAGCATCAGCAAGTGCCACGCTTGCGGCGGCCTGGTCGCCTGTTGCAACAGCCTCACGGAAGCGACGTATCTTTGTCTTTAGAGCACTGCGAACAGACTTATTTCGTTCTTGGGCAGCAGCATTCTGCAGAATACGCTTCTTTTGCGACTTAATGTTGGCCACGGGCTTTGCCTCTTTCGTTTTGTACCACGGTCTAAAGACCGATGTGCAGCCTCTAGGTTACCTGTGTAGGCACCGATTGCTCAAATTCAGGCGAAATGTGCGAAAATAGGGGCGGTAATCCACGATTTTTCGGCACTTTCTGCTTCTGGAGAATTTCAGGGTAACTGCAGACTCCGCACCGCTAAGGACACTTATGGCATCGGCAACACCTAAACCGGGTGCAACTGACCCCGCCATCATCCGGAATTTTTGCATCATTGCCCACATTGATCATGGCAAATCCACCCTGGCCGATCGGATGTTACAAATTACTGGGGTTGTTGATGCCCGGAATATGCGAGCGCAGTACCTAGATCGAATGGACATTGAGCGTGAGCGGGGCATCACAATTAAAAGTCAAGCAGTGCGCTTGCCGTTTACAGCTGAAGATAAGCAGCAATATGTTCTTAATTTGATTGACACTCCGGGACACGTTGACTTTACCTACGAAGTTAGTCGTAGTTTGGCAGCATGTGAGGGTGCAATTCTGCTGGTTGATGCAGCGCAAGGTATTGAAGCTCAGACCTTGGCAAATCTTTACCTTGCTCTGGAAAACGATCTAGTAATAATTCCAGTACTTAACAAGATAGACCTGCCCGCAGCCCAGCCAGAAAAGTATGCTGCAGAATTGGCGCACATTATTGGTTGTAGTCCAGACGATGTTCTGCAAGTCAGCGCTAAAACTGGCCAGGGTGTAACCGAGCTGCTAAACGAAGTTGTGCGCTTGGTTCCGGCTCCAGTCGGCGATGCGACTGCGCCAGCTCGAGCTTTGATTTTTGATTCGGTCTATGACACTTATCGAGGTGTCGTCACATATGTGCGAGTAGTTGATGGCCGGATTCCAATGCGCGACAAAATAAAGATGATGAGCACTGCGCAAACTCATGAAACTTTGGAAGTAGGTGTCATTTCGCCAGAGCCAGTTGCATCAGATGCACTCGGTGTTGGCGAGGTGGGTTACTTGATTACCGGCGTGAAAGATGTGCGCCAGTCTCGAGTTGGCGACACCGTGACTTTAGCTGCTCGACCTGCTGAGTCGGCGCTCGGTGGCTACCGCGACCCGAAGCCGATGGTCTTTTCTGGACTTTACCCACTTGATGGTTCAGACTATCCGCTTCTTCGCGATGCGTTAGATAAGTTGAAATTAAATGATGCGGCCTTGGTTTACGAGCCAGAAACTTCAGTCGCGCTCGGCTTTGGTTTTCGGTGTGGATTTTTGGGCCTGCTGCATTTGGAGATTGTCCGCGAACGCCTTGAGCGCGAATTCAATCTTGACCTGATCTCCACAGCGCCCAATGTTGTTTACGATGTGCAGATGGATGATGGTTCTAAACATGTGGTTACCAATCCAAGCGAATTTCCGAATGGGAAAATTGCCCAGGTGCAAGAGCCAATTGTGCGAGCCACAATCCTCCTACCAAGTGAGTTCATTGGAACAGTGATGGAACTTTGTCAGCAACGACGCGGGGCATTATTGGGGATGGACTATCTTTCTGAGGATCGAGTAGAAATGCGGTACACACTCCCATTGGCTGAGATTGTTTTTGACTTCTTTGATCAGCTAAAGTCTCGAACTCGCGGTTTTGCCTCATTGGATTACGAACCAACGGGCGAGCAGATAGCCGAGCTAGTCAAAGTTGATATCTTGCTCCACGGCGATGCGGTTGATGCCTTTAGTTCAATTGTCCACAAGGATAAGGCGTATGCATATGGAGTGATGATGGCAGCCAAACTCAAAGAGCTAATCCCACGCCAGCAGTTTGAAGTTCCCATTCAGGCGGCAATCGGTTCACGAGTTATAGCTCGAGAAACCATTCGAGCAATTCGCAAGGATGTATTGGCAAAGTGTTATGGCGGTGACATCACCCGCAAGCGCAAACTTCTGGAGAAGCAGAAGGAAGGAAAGAAGCGAATGAAAGTTGTGGGACGCGTTGAGGTTCCGCAAGAAGCTTTCATTGCCGCACTATCTACAGACGACTCGGCAGCCAAAGACAAATCAAAGTAAGTATGACTGATCGCACGCTCGGCGCATATGTGCATGTTCCTTTTTGTGCATCCAGATGTGGCTACTGCGACTTCAACACTTACACCGCAGCAGAATTAACTCGGGATTCGACAACAGTTTCACCAGCAACCTTTTCACCGAGACTTATTTCCGAGATCAGGTTAACCGCCGAGGTGAACCACGATTTTGTTCAACCGCTTTCTTCAGTTTTTTTTGGCGGTGGAACACCAACACTTTTGGCCACACAGGATTTGTGCGCAATTCTTGCCGAACTTGCGAATACTTACGGTCTAAGTCCAGATTGTGAAGTGACGATTGAGGCTAACCCAGATTCGGTAGATCAAACTTACCTAGCGCAATTGAAGCAAGGTGGGTTCAACCGAATTTCATTCGGCCATCAATCAAGCAGTTCTCGAGTACTGCAGATTTTGGATCGAACTCACACTGCTGGTCGTACGTGGCAGGCGATTAACTGGGCTCGCGATGCTGGGTTTGAGCACATAAATGTAGATCTGATATATGGCACGCCACACGAAACTGACGCTGACTTATTGCAGACCTTAGCCGAGGTTTCCAGTGCACCGGTAGACCATGTGAGTGCGTATTCCTTAATCGTTGAGCCAGGCACTCGGTTAGCTGCGAGTATCAAGCGCGGAGAATTGCCGATGCCAAGTGACGATGTCGCTGCACATCGATACGGACTTATTGATGATGCCCTGACCCAAATCGGCATGTCTTGGTATGAAGTCAGCAATTGGTCATTGCCAGGTGCACAATGTCAACACAATATCGGCTATTGGCAGAATCAGGACTGGCTTGGCCTTGGACCTGGAGCTCATGCACACTTCAACGGCTTACGGCGGTGGAATGTGAAGCATCCAGCAGCCTGGGCCAATAGCGTTGATGAACATGAACTGCCGATTGGGGACACCGAGGCGTTAACGCCAGCAGACATTTTTAGGGAAAACATAATGTTAGGCCTTCGGTTAAAAACGGGGATACCCATCGATTCGCTTACTGATTCTGGGGTATTGGTTGCCAATCAGGCATTGGCCGAAGGCCTGCTAGAGCCTAACGAGTTCTCTAATGGAGCACTTGTCCTTACTTATCAGGGACGGCTCTTGGCTGATGGTTTAGTCGCGCGCCTGTGGGATTAATCGGCGGTACACTAGCACTCAGGAGATTAGAGTGCTAGGAGTCACAGATGGAAGACCGTAAACTCGCGGTTTTGCGTGCCATTGTCGAAGACTATGTACAAACTAACGAACCAGTCGGTTCCAAAGTTCTGGTAGATCGACATGCTCTTGGTGTCTCATCGGCAACAATTAGAAACGATATGGCGGCCCTTGAAGACGAGGGCTATCTCAGCGCCCCACACACTAGTGCTGGTCGAATTCCAACGGACAAGGGCTACCGACTTTTTGTTGATCGGTTAAGTACCCTCAAGCCGCTTTCAAGTGCCGAACGGCGCGCGATCGAATCATTCCTTGACGCTTCTGTGGATCTAGATGATGTCATGGGTCGCACTGTGCGCCTATTGGCTCAACTGACCAAGCAGGTGGCTTTAGTGCAATATCCAACTCTGGGCAGAAGCTCCGTTCGACACATCGAACTCATTGCAACATCATCGAGTCGATTGCTGTTGGTTGTAATTGCCGATACTGGGCGCATTGAGCAACGAAGCTTTGAGATCCCGGCCAGCGTCACCGAACAAACTTTGACTGATATCCGATTGGGACTTAACGCTGTTCTGGTTGGAAAATTGTTTTCCGAAGTCCCGGACTTGCTCAATGGGTTTGTTGACCGATTCGAGCAGACAGTTCGGCCAATCATCACATGCGTGTTGGCTACCTTGCTCGAATCCGTGGTAGCAAAACCAGATGAGCGAGTAATGATTAGTGGCACAGCAAATTTGGCAAGAGGGACTCTTGATTTTGGTGGCGGACCGGCTTCTGTTCTTGAGGCACTCGAAGAGCAAGTAATTTTGCTTAAGCTTTTTGAAACTGCTAGCTCAATAGAGAACTTAACGGTACATATCGGACATGAAAATCCGGTCCAAGAATTGCGAAGCGCCTCTGTAGTTAGTGCCGGCTATGGAAAAGGCGATCAGGTAGTTGCTCATTTAGGTGTTGTCGGGCCTACTCGCATGGACTATCCCGCTTCAATGGCCGCGGTGCATGCAGTTGCTGGGTACGTGGGACAAATTTTAAAGGAGCAAACCGGTGGCTGATCATTACGCAGCACTAGGAGTCTCTCGAGATGCAACTGTTGACGAAATTAAGCGGGCCTATCGCAAGCTTGCTCGCGAATTACATCCTGATGTAAATCCAGACCCATCGGCCGAAGAGCGATTCAAGGAAGTCTCGACGGCATACGAAGTCTTATCAGATGCCGAAAAAAGACAGATGTATGACTTAGGCGCAGATCCTTTCAGTGGAACTGGCTTCAATGGGGCAGCTGGTTTCGGCTTTGGTGACATTGTCGATGCCTTCTTTGGTGGCGGTGGGCAGCGCGGCCCAATCCCGCGTAGACGAAGAGGTCAAGATGCACTCATCAGAGTGAACATCACGCTGGAGGAGGCCGCATTTGGAGCGACGCGCGATTTAAACATTGACACCGCAATTGAATGTGGCGTATGTAATGGGGCAGGAACTGCTGCAAATACCTCAGTTGTCGAGTGTTCGATGTGTCGTGGGCGAGGAGAAGTTCAACAGGTACAGCGTTCATTTATCGGACAGGTAATGACCGCGCACCGCTGCCCACAATGTAATGGTTTTGGAAATTTGTTGCCACACCCATGCCTTGAATGTGTTGGTGATGGACGCGTTCGCACCCGGGTCAACATCGCAATCAAGATTCCACCTGGTGTTGAAGATGGCTCGCGGATGCAAATGACTGGACACGGAGAAGTTGGTCCAGGTGGTGGACCAAAAGGCGACCTGTACGTTGAGTTTGTTCAAAAGGAACATCCCGTGTTCCAGCGCCGAGGGGATCAACTTCATGCCACCTTGCCGCTTCCTATGACTGCAGCAGCGCTAGGCGCAACTATGGAAGTCGAGACTTTAGATGGACCGGTCAGTGTCAACATAAAACCTGGAACTCAAAGTGGAACTGCAATCACCCTCGCCGGACACGGTATGCCGCGATTAGGCCGCAGTGGTCGTGGAGATTTAATTATTCACCTTGCAGTACAAACTCCTACCGCACTCACTTCAGAACAAGAAGCACTACTGCGGCAATTGGCGACTTTGCGCGATGAAGAGAAGCCGGATGCCACTTTGCATGAGCACTCCAATGGGCTTTTCGGCAAGATCAAAGATGTGTTCACTGGCCGATGACGCTCCCACTTTTTATTTCGAGCGAAACTCTGATTGCCAATCAAGTTGTAACTCTTGATGGTAACGAGGGTAGGCATGCGGTCTCGGTTCGACGAATCCGAGTTGGCGAACGGATAGAGCTAACTGATGGCCGAGGTGTTCGTGCAACTTGCACTGTTCTGGAAGTTAAAAAGAATTCCCTAAGTGCGAAAATCGAATCAATTACTCTCGAGCCCAAACCAGAAGTTTCCTTTATTGCAGTTCAAGCTTTAGCTAAGGGCGATCGAGCTGATCTTGCTCTCGAAATTCTCACTGAAGTCGGCATAGATGTATTAGTGCCATGGGCTGCGACTCATAGTATTGCGAAATGGGATGATCCAGAAAAAGGTCTAGCCAAGTGGCGACGTACAGTGCAAGAGGCCTGTAAGCAATCGCGTCGGACTAGATTTCCACAAGTTGAGGCGTTGAAGAATTTGGAAGAGGTAGCCGAACTAATTGCTACTGCCGATTTGGCCATCGTCCTTCATGAAACTGCTGATGCCTCAATCACGGACATAAATGTACCTGCGGCTGGCCGCGTCGTTTTGGTAATTGGCCCCGAAGGCGGAATTTCATCTGATGAACTGATGAAGTTTCGCGAATCTGGCGCAAATGTTGTGCGAATGGGCAATTCAGTAATGCGCACCTCCACTGCTGGTGGTGCTGGCTTGGCTTGCTTGATTTCCCGAACAAAACGCTGGTCAATCAAGTCAGGGGAGTGACAGACTAAGCATCATGACTGAATGCCTTTTTTGCAAAATTGTGGCTGGTGAAATACCCGCTGAAATAGTATTTGAGACAGATCAAGCTATTGCTTTTAGAGACATTGATCCAAAAGCGCCGACCCACATTTTGGTGATTCCCCGCAAGCATTACGACAACATAACTGAGTTAACGCGCGCAGATGTAGCGTTAGCCGGAGCCCTCTTAGATGTGGTGACGCAAGTTATCCAGCAGGAGGCCTTGATTCACGGCTATCGCTTAGTCGCCAACACCGGTCCAAATGCTGGTCAATCTGTTGATCATGTGCACTTTCACATCCTTGGTGGCCGGGAACTAACTTGGCCACCCGGATAACCTGCGAAATAGATTAGAGTTGCCTTAATGACAGTTTCACCGAGTTCGGCGCATCGCACGGTTGTAATACCGACTTCGATTCCAATGGTTTCTCTCGTTGGTACTCGCGACGAATTAATTCGTGTTGTCGAGAAAAGTTACCCGCAGGTGGACATCTTGGTCCGGGGTAACGAAATATCATTGGTGGGCTCAGACAGCCAAGTCGGCGAAATTGAAAATTTGATTGCTGAATTGATAGTGGTCTTGCGGACAGGTCAAGGGTTAACACCAGATGTAATCGAACGGTCGATCTCGATGGTTCGCTCGGATGTAAAACCAGCAGAGATCTTGACGGCAAACATTCTTTCAAATCGTGGCAAATCTATTCGGGCGAAAACGCTCAATCAAAAAAAGTACGTTGATGCAATCGACCAGAACACTGTGGTGTTTGGGATTGGCCCAGCCGGAACTGGTAAAACCTATCTTGCAGTGGCAAAAGCCGTACAGGCATTACAAAGCAAGAAAATCAGTCGAATCATTCTTACCCGTCCGGCAGTTGAAGCAGGAGAGCGCCTGGGATTTTTGCCAGGAACACTAAGTGAGAAAATCGACCCTTATCTTCGACCACTTTATGACGCATTGCACGACATGATTGACCCTGATTCGATTCCAAGGCTCATAACTAGTGGGACTATTGAAGTAGCGCCGTTAGCGTACATGCGTGGGCGTACTTTGAACGATGCCTTCATCATTCTGGACGAGGCCCAAAATACTTCAGCTGAACAGATGAAGATGTTCCTAACCCGTCTTGGCTTTGGTTCCACCATGGTAATCACTGGCGACATCACTCAAGTAGATCTTCCCTCCGGCACCACAAGCGGGCTACGCATTGTGCGGGAAATTCTCGCTGGCATCGATGATGTTGACTTCTGTGAGTTGACCTCAAGCGATGTGGTTCGGCACCGACTTGTTGGACAAATTGTTGACGCCTATGCCAGACATGATGAGGCAAAAGTGCAGAAACGCGAAAAAGAAAAGTCCGAAAAAGGGAAGCGTTAAATGAGTATCGACGTTTCCAATGAGTCTGGCGTGGAAATTAATGAGCTGGAACTTGTGTACCAGGCTGAATTCATACTTCGCAAACTGCACATCAATCCAGCCGCCGAACTGTCCATCTTGATTGTTGACGAAATTGAAATGGCTGTCCTGCATGAGAAATACATGGATGAGCCAGGTTCTACCGATGTCCTAAGTTTCCCAATGGATGAAATTCGTGCCGGTGCTGAAGGCCAAGACAGTGCCGAAGGCATGTTAGGGGACATTGTTTTGTGCCCAGAAGTTGCAGCCCGACAAGCAGAAGTTGCGGGCCACAGTTTTGAAGCTGAATTTCGGTTACTGCTTACTCACGGCATTTTGCATTTGCTAGGACATGACCATGCCGAACCCGAGGAACATAAAGTCATGTTTAGCCTGCAGGCGCAGTTGCTAGCCCAATGGGAAGGCGAACGCAATGAACGAGGGCTAACCAAGTGACTTCAACCTATTTATTTATTTTGGCAACTATTTGTGTCACGCTGGCCGCAATTTTTGTCGCTGGGGAAACTGCCTTAGCTCGAGTCAGTAAATCGAGCATTGAGCAAGCAAAGCGAAAGGCCGGCAGAAGCAATGAACGAGTGCTACAGCTACTCGAAGATCGAGCACGGTATGTAAATGTTCTGCTCTTTGTGAACTTGACACTGTCAACTCTCTCCGTGGTACTTGTTGCAGCGGGATTTTTATTTGCTACCCCAGAGCGCTCTGTTGCTCTAGCGCTGGCATCTGTAGTGATGGTATTTATTGGCTACATAGTTCTTGGCGTTGCCGCCCAGACCATTGGCAGACAGCGCGCAGTCGGAATCACTTTCTTTTTATCTCGAATTACTGTAGCCCTCTCAGTATTCTTGAGCCCACTAACTCGACTACTAATTCTGGTCGGTAATGCAATTACGCCGGGTAAAGGTTTCCGCGAGGGACCATTTGCCACCCAAGCTGAATTACGCGAGTTGGTTGACCTAGCGGGCGCAGATCTCGTGATTGAAGACGATGAACGCGCCATGATTCACTCGGTATTTGAGTTAGGCGACACCGTTGCCCGCGAAGTTATGGTTCCGCGCACCGAAATGGTATGGATTGAACAGCACAAAACCTTGCGTCAGGCGATGTCACTTGGACTACGTTCAGGATATTCCCGAATTCCAGTAATTGGTGAAAGTGTAGACGACATCGTAGGCGTGATTTACGTCAAAGACATAGCCGCACGCGTTTTTGAGCACCAAGAAGCGCAAAACACTGAACGGGTTCTCGACCTGATGCGACCGGCCTTTATGGTTCCCGATAGCCGGCCTGTCGATGAGCTTTTGAGTGACATGCAATCTGCTCGCACTCATTTGGTGATTTTGGTTGATGAATATGGGGGAACCGCTGGCTTAGTCACGATTGAGGATGTATTGGAAGAGATTGTGGGAGATATCTCCGATGAATTCGACCACGGTGGTCCTGAGATTGTAGAGATTTCGCCTACTGAATTTCGAATCAGTTCAAGATTGCATGTAGATGATTTGGCGGAATTGATTGGCGAAAAAATTACCGACGACGGCGTCGATACGGCCGCGGGCCTGTTGGCCAAACGACTTGGGATTGTTCCAATACCTGGAGCACATGTGCGAATTAACGACTGGATCTTGACTGCCGAATCAGCCGCAGGCAGGCGTCATCGAATCGGCACCTTGTTGGTAGTCCGTGATGAATATTTAGGTAGCACACAGGAGCCAGAAAATGAGTGAGTGGACCGAAGAAGATGACAAGTTGGTAACCTTGGCTCGCGGAGCGCGTGCCCGAGTGGCTGCTAGCAGTGGCGCTGCCCTGCGTGACTCAACTGGGCGGACCTATTCAGCGACAAATGTCAGTCGCGGACCGCTGGAAATGACGGCAATTGAACTGGTTACCGGTGTGGCCCTTTCTAGCGGCTCAACTGGGATTGAAGCAGTGGTAATTGTGGCTGATGACGTATTGGTAACCGCTAAAGATATAGATGTAATTGAAGCTGCTGGTGGCGTCGGTGTACCCGTGCACGTATTTGATAACTCAGGAACCTTACTTCGGACACTATATTCATGACCGAATTTCAAAGTGGTTTTGCCTGCATAGTTGGGCGCCCAAATGTTGGAAAATCAACTTTAACCAACGCAATAATTGGCCAAAAGGTCGCAATCACATCCGATAAGCCGCAAACCACTCGCCATGTGATTCGGGGTATTGTGCACCGAACCAATGCGCAACTAGTGATTATTGATACTCCGGGTGTACACAAGCCAAGGACATTGCTTGGCGAACGGTTAAACGCACTAGTCTCTGACACGTGGTCGGAAGTTGACCTAGTCGTTATGTGCTTTCCTGCCGATGAGCCCATAGGCCCAGGCGATCAATTCATTGCTACGGAGCTAGCTAGTGTGCCGAAGGTCAGAAAAATTGCCGTAGTAACAAAAACTGATAAGGCGACCAAACAACAAGTTGGTGATCAGTTGGTGGCAGTTGCTAACCTTGGCCAAGAACTTGGCATTGATTGGCTTCATCTCGTTCCTGTTAGTGCAGTTGCAGGAGATCAAGTAGAACTGTTAGCCGATTTACTTATTGAAGAATTGCCCATTGGTTCCGCACTTTATCCAGATGGTGAACTGACGGACGAACCGGAGCAAGTAATGATTGCAGAATTGGTACGTGAAGCGGCCCTGGCCGGAGTTCGCGATGAACTGCCACACTCCATTGCGGTTGTAGTGGAAGAGATGGCTCTGCGCGAAGGACGCTCGAACGATAATCCATTAATGGACATCTATGTTCACCTCTACGTTGAACGCGAAAGCCAAAAACATATTGTCATTGGCAAAGGCGGCAGCCGATTAAAGGAAGTTGGCATTAGTGCACGAACTGCCATCAGCAAACTGTTAGGTGTTCAGGTTCATTTGGATTTACGAGTCAAAGTCGCCAAGGACTGGCAGCGCGATCCAAAGCAATTACATCGGCTGGGATTTTAAGGATTCTTGCACTTCAGTTTCCCGTAATTGTGGAATCAGCTCGTAGCGGTTTCCGTAAGTGTCAACAGCAGCCACTAGCACCGCGGCTAGTGGCACAGAAATTACTGCACCCATCGGGCCAAAGAGGTTAGCAAAAACTATCACTGAACCAAATGCAATAGCTGGATGAATATTCATAGTCATCTTGCTAATTCTTGGACTAATGACATAGTTTTCAACCTGCTGCCAGAAGCTGGCGAATAACACCACCCAAAGTGCATCAAGTGGCTGATTGAAGAAGGCAACTAGTAGCGGAATCAAGATTGCGATGTACGTTCCAATTGTTGGCACGAATTGGCTGACTAAGCCGGTAATTAATGCCATGGCTAACCAATATGGAACGCCAATACCGGCAAAGACTGCCGCATGCACCGCAAATGAAATCACGGCCAGAATCACTTTAGACATAACAAAGCCGCCAGTCTTTTGTACGGCTAAATCCCAGGTGGTAACAAACACTTGCTGGGCCGATGGTGATAACCAAGAGCCGATAACTCTGCGCAATCTTGGACCATCGGCACAAAAGTAGAACGCAAACAGTAGACCAGTCATTACCTGAAAAACTCCACCGATAATTGAGGTCAAGAAGCCGACTACGCCGCCTGAGAAATTTGCCGTCCAGGTGGCAATTTGACTTGGAGTTACATTCAACGAGCTGATTACATCTTGTGCCTTCAAATCCAAATTGAATGTTGAGTTGAGCCAGTTAACGGCGTCAACAATCACAGTTGGCAAAGCATTTATGAACTGGACCGCTTGGTTAAAGAAGATGCCACCGAACACACCGATAAAGGCACTGAAAACCAAAAGCACCAGGAACATCACCAATCCTGTGGCAGTACCGCGCTTCCAACCTTTGGCGGCGAGCGCACTAACGGGCGGCTCCATGGCGATTGAAAATAGCCAAGCCAGCAACAGGAGAAACAGGAAATTGCCGTTACTGCGAAAAACCCATAGACCCACCGAGGCTAATGCGAGCCAAATGGTAATTGTTCGTAGGGAGCGAGTAAGCCCATTGCGATCAAGTGAGATGCTCATGATATGTGAATGACCATCATCGGCTGGTTTACTGGAACTGGTCGTGCCTTCTACTGCCATACCTGTAACGCTAATGCATCAGGCCTGTCAGAGTTTGTAGCAAACACATGACACGATAGGTGTGTGCGAAGTTATCGGGTTGAGGCTGTGGTCCTGCGCACGCACAAATTAGGGGAAGCCGATCGCATAATTACGCTGCTGACTCGGGAAAAGGGAAAAATAAGGGCTGTTGCAAAAGGGGTAAGGCGAACTCGTAGCAAATTTGGTGCACGCTTAGAGCCATTTAGTCGAGTCGAACTATTTATCGCACCTGGCAAAAATTTAGACATCATCACTCAGGCTGAGACCTTATCGGTGTATGGTGAAGCACTTGCCCTGGATTATCCCCGCTGGACCATCGGACAAACAATTTTGGAAACAGCTGACCGGATTGCTTCCGAGGAATCTGTGCCAGCAGAAACTCAGTACTTACTTCTAGTTGGTGCCTTGAAGTCGCTGACCGAAAAAGAACACGATGGGCTCCTTGTCCTAAATGCCTATTTACTGCGAGCTTTGTCAATGGCTGGCTACGCTCCGGTATTACTTGAGTGCGCAGTATGTGGAGTTTCTGGAAGTCAGCCATTTTTTAATGTCGCTACTGGTGGCGCGCTTTGTGCCGATCACCGCCAGCCAGGAAGTGTGGCGCCAAAGCCTGAAACTATCAGACTGCTTTTGGCCTTACTGCAAGGCGATTGGCCAATTGCTGATGCAGCAGGTGAGCCAATAGTTCGAGAAGCATCAGGATTAGTGGCCGCCTACACGCAGTGGCATCTGGAGCGCGGACTTCGATCTTTGCCACTCGTAGACCGGCAGTAGTCCACAGCATGGCAAGATGTAACTCATGGTGAAAAAGCCAACTGCCCATCCAAGCGGGGTTAAGGCACCGAAAATTCCTATTCAGTTTGTCCCAAATCATGTGGCCATAGTTATGGATGGTAACGGGCGTTGGGCCAAAGAGCGCGGCTTACCCAGAACTGCAGGACATGAAGCAGGTGAAGCAAGTCTGCTCGACTGTGTGCACGGAGCACTAGAACTTGGCATCAAACATATTTCGGCGTATGCATTCTCGACCGAAAATTGGCGTCGAACGCCAGAGGAAGTGCGCTTTCTTATGAATTTCAATCGAGAAGTAATCCGCAGGCGTCGAGACGAGATGAATGATTTAGGCGTGCGGATAAGGTGGGTTGGCCGGCGTCCGAAGTTATGGAAATCTGTTATTCAAGAGCTCGAGACAGCCGAAGAGTTAACCAAACGGAATCGAAACTTAACTCTTTACATGTGTGTTAACTATGGTGGCCGAGCTGAAATCGTCGATGCGGTTTCAAGAATTGCCGTGGAAGTTGCGGCAGGGCGGATAGATCCGGCAAAAGTCAACGAGAAAACCCTTGGTCGCTATCTAGACGAACCAGACATGCCTGATGTAGATCTTTTTGTTCGATCCAGTGGCGAACAGCGCACCAGCAACTTCTTGCTTTGGCAGAGCGCTTACGCTGAAATGGTATTTCTGCCAGATCTATGGCCAGATTTTGACCGCAGACAACTCTGGCAAGCCTGTGAAATTTTCGCCAGTCGGGATCGTCGCTTCGGCGGTGCTCTCCCGAATCAAGTCTGAATTATTGGTGAGCCACATTGATAATGGCGAACATCACCAATACGCCAGCAATTGTGCTAATCAGAGTTAGGCGAGATGGATGCTTACTATGCGCCTCAGGCAGAATATGTGATGTGGCCAAGTAAATAATCATGCCGGCAAACAGGGCTAGGTAAAGTGAAACAAAGCGTTCGCTAATTAAAATGTAGGTTCCAAGTGCGGCTCCGCTGAGCCTAGCTACACCATCGACGCCAAGCAAGTACACCGACTGCTTGCGCCAGTTTCCAGAATCTACCAGTAACGCAACAGTATTTAGTCCGTCCGTAAAAGCGTGGGCGACAACAGCAATTGCCACTGCCACCCCCAGCGCATTACTTACTTGGAAGGAAAGTCCGATGGCCACGCCATCTAAGAAAACATGGATAACCATGGCAGCGGCGCCAACATAGCCAGCAGTGATGCCGTGACTGTGTTGGTGATCGTGAACATACTCGGTTTCCACTGGCTCATGAGCGCCAGAGATTCGTTCAATGATGTGTAAGAGTAAAAAGCCAACAACCAAACAAATCATCACAGTCGGAATGTGAAAAATCTCGTCATCACTCAGATCAAAAACTTCTGGGATCAGGTCAAAAGCAGCTAGTCCGAGAAGCAATCCGCCGGAGAACCCCAAGAGCAAATGCATTTTGTCTCGCGTGCGAAGAGCTAACGATCCACCAAAAGCAGTGCCGAGAACGGTTACCACCGCAACAGCAATTCCTGCGTAGTTAATGTCTTGGGACATAGTGAAATCGTAGTGGAAGTTTTGTATTTCTCTGAATTGGTAACTTTGCACAACTCTGGTTGACTAATTACATGGAAAGTCAGCCGTTTTGCTCGCACTGGTCCTTTGATGTTTCGGAATATTCCCAGTGGCGCTCGCAACTCGAAAAAGTAATTGAAGTCCTTTCCAGTTCAATCGGCTTTGTCTCATTGCAACTACTACATAGTCCAGACGAGCCGAATAGATATCTGGTGCAATCCACCTGGCAAGATGTTGGTTCATATCGCCGAGCACTCTCGGCAACGCCAGCCAAACTGGTGGTCTGGCCGTTTATTGCACCCATGCTTGATCTGCCAAGCACTTTTGAAACATTGCTCGAGCGCTCTAAAGACAGCTCGATTGAATACCCCAGTAGCGTGCACCAAAGTTAATTTAGGCAAGCCCGCTAGAATAGAAAGTCCGGGCGCCGGCAACCAGTCGGCGACACGAATGAATGATGAGAGTTCATGGATCGCGTAGATGCAGTTGTAAATCTATCCAAACGTCGCGGATTTGTTTTTCCGTGTAGTGAAATTTATGGTGGAACCCGTTCTGCTTGGGATTATGGCCCCCTAGGTGTTGAACTAAAGGAGAATGTCCGTCGTCAATGGTGGCGGGCAATGGTGCAGGCTCGGGAAGACGTAGTCGGTATCGATTCATCGGTAATCTTGGCCCCACAAGTCTGGGCCGCCTCTGGTCATCTAGAAGCTTTCGTGGATCCATTGACTGAATGCGTTTCTTGCCACAAACGTTTCCGTGAGGATCACTTAATCGAAGAATTCGTTGAACGAAAGGGCAGAGAGCCAGAAGGTGGGCTAGCTGGAGTACCTTGTCCAAATTGTGGTGCAAAAGGACAGTTCACTGAGCCCAAAATGTTTAATGGTTTACTTTCGACCCACTTAGGTCCAGTGATTGATGAGAATTCAACTCACTATCTTCGTCCAGAGACTGCGCAAGGCATATTTGTGAACTATGCCAATGTTGCAGCTTCGGCACGTAAGAAGCCACCGTTTGGAATCGGTCAAACAGGAAAATCCTTCCGCAATGAAATTACGCCAGGCAACTTTATTTTCCGCACTCGAGAATTCGAGCAGATGGAAATGGAATTCTTCGTACCACCAGGCACCGATGAAGAGTGGCACGAGTATTGGTTGGCCCAGCGGTGGAATTGGTATTTAGACCTTGGGCTATCTGCAGATAACCTGCGTTATTTCGAGCATCCAAAAGAAAAGCTTTCGCACTACTCAAAGCGCACCGTGGATATCGAGTATCGGTTCCAGTTTGGTGGCAGTGAATTTGCTGAACTAGAAGGCATTGCGAATCGCACGGATTTTGATCTGAAGACTCACATGGAGCATTCGGGTAAAGATTTATCTTTCTTTGATCAGGAAACAGGCGAGAAGTACATACCATTCGTGATTGAGCCGGCAGCTGGACTTACCCGAGCAGTTTTGGCATTCATGCTCGAGGCTTATGACGAAGACCAGGCACCAAATACTAAAGGGGGTGTAGATACTCGCGTTGTGATGCGATTTGACCCGCGTTTGGCTCCAGTAAAGGCTGCGGTTCTGCCACTTTCTCGGAATGCTGATTTGAGCCCGAAGGCGCGCGATCTGGCAACCGAACTGCGCAAATTCTGGAACATTGAATTTGATGACGCAGGCGCAATTGGTCGCAGGTACCGTCGCCAAGATGAAATCGGAACCCCGTTTTGCATCACCGTTGACTTCGACACCCTTGAAGACAATGCAGTAACAGTTCGTGAGCGGGATTCAATGCAGCAGACTCGGATTTCTCTTGATTCGCTTCAAGGATGGTTAGCGGCTCGTCTGCCCGGTTGCTGATGTTTGCGGACTTGTTGGCTGGTGAGCCAGTTATCGAACTAGCGCCAATGGCCGGAATTACCAACCGCGCTTTTAGGCGGGTATGTCGCGAAGCATCACGCGACATTCGGTTGGCTGCAGGTCAGACTGACCAGGATGGCACCATTTATGTTGCCGAAATGACCACCTCGATTGCCCTCTTGATGGGCAACCAAGAAACTTTAGATTTAATTACTTTTGATTCAGATGAGTCGCCACGAAGCATTCAACTTTACGGTGTAGACCCAGACATAGTTGGCCGCGCAGTTGCCATGGTTGTTGATCAAGATTTGGCAGATCACATTGATTTGAATTTCGGTTGCCCGGTTCCGAAAGTGACTCGAAAAGGTGGCGGCAGCGCATTGCCCTGGAAGCGAGATCTATTTACAGACATCGTTCAAGCTGCCGTGAAGTATGCAAGAGGAAAAGTTCCAGTTACGGTAAAAATGCGCATCGGTATTGATGACGAACATGAAACCTTTTTAGATGCTGGTCGAATAGCGGCTGAAGCTGGCGTTTTTTGGGTCGCACTGCATGGTCGGACGGCCGCGCAGTACTACGGCGGTACAGCAAACTGGCAGGCAATCGCCCAGTTAGTCGAACACTTGCCAAACACTCCGGTGCTGGGTAACGGTGATATTTGGAGCGCTGCGGATGCAGAAAATATGCTGAACCAAACCGGAGCCCGTGGAGTAGTAGTTGGGCGCGGCTGTCTTGGCCGACCTTGGCTATTTGGTCAAATTCGTTCGGCTTTTGCGCAACTGCCAGTTCCACCCGAACCAACGGCCGAGGTGATCGTTGGACTTTTGCGCAGGCACGCCGAATTGCTAGTAGCAATGCACGGTGATGAATTCTATGGGTGCCGAGAAATGCGCAAACATATGGCCTGGTATCTCAAAGGTTTAATCGTTGGCAGTGAAGTCAGAGGTGCTCTAGCGTTAATTGAGTCACTTTCCGAATTAGATGACCTACTTGCCACTATTGATGGCAACCAACAGTTAGGAACTGAAATCGCCCACTCGCCACGCGGGCGGACAACCCCGAATCGGCGAGTTGCCCTCCCTGATGGTTGGCTGAATTCACAACACCTTTCAGTCCTTGACCAGGCGCAAGTTCGCGCTGCTGAACTCAACGTCAGCGGTGGATGACGTAGCGGTATGGCATGGTAGATATCGTGAATATTCCAGAAGGATATACAGATGCTGATGTTCAGCGTTGGGTCATTGAGCCCAACAAAGGTGTAGATCGCACCGAATTTGCCCGCGATCGCGCGCGTGTAATGCACTCTTCAGCACTTCGTCGCCTTGGCGTCAAAACACAGGTTATGGTCGCGGGGCAGGCTGATTTTCCCCGCACGCGCTTAACCCACTCGCTAGAGTGTGCTCAGGTTGGCAGAGAACTCGGAGCCTCCCTTGGCTGCAACCCTGATTTAGTTGACGCAGCTTGTTTGTCTCACGATTTAGGCCACCCACCCTTTGGACATAATGGTGAGACGGCCCTCAATGAACTTGCTAGCAAAATTGGGGGGTTTGAAGGAAATGCTCAGTCGTTCAGATTACTAACCAGGCTAGAACCTAAGTCGATCTCTGATGATAAAAATATTCGTCCCGGCAAAAGCATCGGCCTTAATTTAACCCGAGCTACTTTAGATGCGGCTTCCAAATATCCATGGATTCGTAAACCAGAGTCAAATAAGTTTGGCGTGTACGACGAGGATCTCGATGCATTTAATTGGATGCGCGATGGTCGCACTGACACTATGACTTGCTTTGAAGCTCAAGTTATGGACTGGTCAGATGATGTTTCATACAGCGTTCATGATGTAGAAGACGCAATTCATGGGGGACATTTGACCGTAGGCATTCTGGCTTCAGAAACTGGCCGAAGCGAAGTTATCGAAATCGCTCGCAGTTGGTATGGCGAGCATTTCTCGGCTGCCGGTTTAGATGATGCTCTGAAAAGATTGCACGGGCTGCCATGTTGGCCACAAACTTTTGATGGCACAACCAGATCAATGGCAGCATTGAAAAATACCACAAGCACACTGGTTGGCCGGTTCTGTAAAGCGGCAGCGATTGCCACTCGGGATAAATTTGGTTCAGGAAATTTGACTCGGTACGGCGCTGACTTGATAGTTCCCGAGGCTGCTCGATATGAAGTAACAGCCCTTAAAGCGCTGGCAGCCAGATTTGTCATGAGTCGTTCCGGAATCGATGCAATTTATGCCCACCAACGCCAGCAGATCGCTGATCTGGTCTCGGCAATCTCAGATGATCCCATCGCTCGGTTAGATTCAATACATCGTGACCTCTGGCTAACTGCCGAATCCGACGTAGCAAAATCTCGGTGCATTATTGATCAAGTGGCCTCGCTAACTGATGTCAGCGCCCAGCAGTGGCACACAACGTTGTGCGCGTAGCATTGACTTATGGCCGGTCGAATTCGTGAAGAGGATGTAAACATCGTTCGCGAACGTGCCCAAATTGATGAAGTGGTTCGCGAAACTGTAACGCTTAAGCCAGCCGGCGGAGGAAGCTTCAAAGGACTCTGTCCTTTTCACGATGAGCGCACGGCATCATTCCATGTCACTCCCAGTAAAGGCTTGTATCACTGCTTTTCCTGCGGGGAAGGTGGGGATGTAATCACTTATGTTCGCAAGATTGATGCCCTGAGTTTCACTGAGGCCGTTGAACGCCTAGCCGACAAATACAACATTGCTTTGCGCTATGAAGAGGGCGCTAATCAAAGTGCAACCCAGCACGGACAGCGCATCAGATTACTAGAGGCGCATCGCATAGCTATGACTTACTATCAGCACCAGTTGCTAGGTGCTGATGCTGCCCATGCCCGCGAATTTTTGACCCAGCGCGGTTTTGACCAAGATTCTTGGGCGACATTTGCAGTTGGCTATTCACCAGCTGGGTGGGACGGGCTGACCAATTTGCTGCGACAAAAGGGCTTTAGCCAAGAAGAAATGGTTACTGCAGGTTTGGCTGTTGCTGGACAGCGCGGGGCCTACGATCGGTTTCGCGATCGGTTAATGTGGCCGATTCGAGATGCAGGTGGTGACCCGATTGGCTTTGGTGCCCGCAAACTTTCAGAGTCTGACCAAGGTCCCAAATATCTGAATACACCTGAGACTCCGATTTATCGAAAGTCGCAGGTTCTTTATGGTCTAGATCTTGCTCGGCGCGAGATGGCCAAAACTCATCAGGCTGTTGTTGTTGAAGGCTACACCGATGTGATGGCGTGTCATTTGGCTGGAATCACCACCGCCGTGGCAACCTGCGGCACTGCATTCGGCACCGATCATGTGCGAATTCTGCGACGAATTCTGCTTGACGATGATGTCGCCCAAGCCCAAATCGTATTTACTTTTGATGGTGACGAAGCAGGCCGTAAGGCCGCACTCAAGGCATTCAATGAAGACCAGCATTTTGTTGCCTCAACATATGTTGCTGTTGAGCCACACGGCCTTGATCCTTGCGACTTGCGACTTAAGGGTGGAGCTGTGGCCGTTAAGGAATTGATCGCCGCCCGAGTTCCATTGTTTGAATTCGTAATGCGGGCAACCATTAATGACTATGACCTACAAGGGCCTGAAGGTCGAGTGTTAGCGATGCGAGCAGTAGCGCCAATCTTGGCTAGCATAAAAGACTCAGCGATACGACCAGAGTACATTCGAATGGTTGCCGGCTGGTTATCTATTGATGAAGCCACAATCCGTAAAGAAGTTGGTGGCGGAAAATCAGCCAGTTCTAGACAGCCGGTAGCTGCGATTAGTGCGTCTATAGCCAGCAGCCCAGCCAGTGCAAATGTTGGTGCGATTGAACGAGCGGCACTCAAGTGTGTGCTTCAAGCACCAGCTCTGGTAGGTGAGTGGTTCGGTTCGCTCGAGGAGTCGGTGTTTACCGTGCCGGCTGCCGCCTCTGTTTACTCCGCTTGTGTGCAGGCGGGAAATCCGCTGGACTTTCCAGATGCCACTAAATGGGTTCAAGCTGTTTTAGAAGTTGCAGATGATGAGACTGCCAATCATGTCCGTTCCCTTGCTGTTGAGCCGATGCCGGTTGATCAACCTGATGAGCGCTACGTGCAGGCTATCTTAGCTAGAGTTCTCGAAATGGATGCTGGCCGGCGAATTGATGAAATTAAAGGTGCACTGCAGCGAAATGAAATGCAGGATGACACCAAGGAGCAAGAACGATTACTTGGTGACTTGTTGGCACTTGAACAATATCGCCGAGCGATGCGTGAATTTGCCGTTGGTGATCAGTAGTGAAATTATTTCAACGCCCCCAGCCACTGCCTAAAGAGATTCGATCCCATTTTGCTCAGGGTGAGTTTTTGTTGGCTTGGGGTCTACATAGAACCGGAATATTGACAGTCACAGATCAGCGTCTACTGGTATCGATTGACCAAGAATTACAAGATTGGTTTTGGTCAGATGCGCTATCGGCTCGTTGGGAAGCGCCAGATCTGCACGTGATTTTCCTGCACAACGGTGAACCAAAAACTGTAAGTTACGAGCTTACTGACCCGGGTTTGGTGCCAACTGCAGTCCGAGATCGAGTCACTTCGATAATTGTCATCGACCGCTATCTTGATGTTGCTGAGGTCGGGAAAGTCAGGTTTATCGCGCGACGCACTGCCAGCGGCATTCAATGGACAACACTTCCCGGTGGTGATCTAGTTTCTTCAGGTGTGAGTCAGAGTCGCATAAAGGAAGCCTTATCTTCACTTCGCTCTACTTTAGGCATTTAAGAGCAGTGCCCTGATTCCCAGCCAAATGTGCATCAGACTAGGGGTCACTGTTAGTATTTATCGGGTCAATCCCCTGTAGCTCAATTGGCAGAGCAGCCGGCTGTTAACCGGCAGGTTGTTGGTTCGAGTCCAACCGGGGGAGCAGCTATTGAAAGGCTGCTTCCAACGCCAACTCAATCATTGAACTAAAAGTAGTTTCACGCTCTTGTGCAGTGGTGGCCTCGTGCGTTCTAATTACATCACTGACTGTGCAGATAGTTAGTGCTCTGCGGTTGAATTGGGCCGCAATGGTGTAGAGACCGCTAGTCTCCATTTCAAGGCCAAGTACCCCAAGACTCTCAAGCACATCAACAGCGTTCGAGTTGTCGTAAAACCGATCCATTGTGGCAATGCCTCCTACGTGATAGGGAAGACCTTTAGCCTTCGCTACTTGAACTGCATTTGCCAACAAATCGAAGTCAGCTATCGGCGCAAAGTCCAAGCCGCCCGTTAGTCTGCGATTAATTCCGGAGTCAGTAGAGGCCGCCATCGCAATAATGATGTCGTGCAATTTGGAGCTCCCGATGCCGCCACAAGTGCCCACTCGAATTGCGGTTTGGACATCAAAATCATTAAAGAGTTCGTGAACATAGATCGAAAGCGAGGGAACTCCCATCCCTGTTCCTTGAACAGAAACGCGATGACCCAGGTAGTTGCCAGTAAAACCGAACATGTTGCGAACAGTGTTGTACTGCTTGGCATCAGTGAGAAAATTTTGCGCTATCCATTGAGCGCGCAAGGGATCACCGGGTAAGAGAATTGTTTCGGCTACGTCGCCACGATTAGCGCCGATGTGTACTGTCATAGTTTGAACCTACTTCAAAGAGTCAATGGATTAAACAGATTTCCGGTTAATTTCGCACAACGAACGAAACAACAATCAAAATTGCACCCACGAGTATTGCCCCGGTCGCTGCTGCCATGAGTCCACCATCCAGCGCGCCAGTAGCGGTGTTGAAGACATCTTGTTTATCTAATGCCACTTTCTGGCTTGCAAGTTTGGGCAAGATTGAAGCGAGCAGAAGCCAAAGTCCGCCAGTTACAAAAAGGATGTAGCCTGGCCAGCGCCAAGCGCCAACACCACTGCGCTTGTCCACGACTGAAATGCCAATAAATAACCCCAAGGCAACCAGCAGGAATAGCCACCACATGTTGACCAATTGCTTAATCTTGGTGAGCGCCTTGACCATCGCTAGGTGATTTCGAGACGTGTCTTTCTTGATGACAATAATTCCAGCATCACCTGAACCAATTTTGCCAGGTATTTTCGGTTCAACAGCATGAAGTGCCCGAGCGGTAGCCACTAAAAATGGCCGAACGTTGATTCGGGCGGATTCGTTATTGAGAACTGCATCGTAGGTTTTTCCAGCCGCAACCGAAATTGGGTCGCTGTACCTTTGCACTGCTTTAGCCGCCGCTTTGTTTAACACAGATCTAGGCGAATTAATCGCCGCCACATCTTTAGGTTTTGCATCCTTGAGTAACTGGTCCACCACAGCAGTTCCAACCGCCAAAGCAACTCCATCATTTTGCAACATGGAGTTAACTGTTGCTGTTGTGTTCTGGGCTGAGCCAAGTTTTTGATTTACCGCATAAGTGCCTAGTGCCATAAGGATGCTAACAAAAGCAATCACTGAGAGAAAAATTTTGGCAGTAAAACGCATTATTCACCTAGCCTTGAATAGAGCAAAATTCTTTTGTCTGAGACAAGTCTATTGATTTGCGTGCTTTCTCAGGCCTCTTGTTGTGCAATTTGTCTGCGGTTTGTCAGTGCATACCCGCCAGCACCAACTATTAGCGCGATGATTACGCCAATGTTCGTAGAGGCCCATGAGCCTGACTTCCCACCAAGAGGTCCCAGTAAGTAACCTTGCCAGGAGAGCCACCCGGCAAAACTATTGGTCACCAATCCAAAGCCCAAAAAAGTGGCAACTGACAACACGCCAATGCTTCGCAAATTCCAACTTCCGTAGATTCCCTCAGGGTTGAACAAATCGGCCTCAGCGTAGTTCTTTTTCCGAAGGACAACATCGGTGACAAAAATTCCTGACCAGGCAGCCAGTGGCACACCTAACGTAATCAAAAATCCCTGGAAGGCGCCAAAAAAGCTGCTGGCAATCCAAACAAAGTAAATAGTTCCTAATGCCATAATGCCTCCGTCGATTGCGGCGGCTAGGTGTCGCTTTACGGGCAGTCCAATTGAAACCAAGGTCAATCCAGATGAATACAGATCAAGAATTGCTCCGCCCACTAGACCTAGTACGGCAACAATTGCAAACGGAATCAAATACCACGTGGGTAGTGCCGAAGTGAGCGCTCCCACCGGATCGCCAGCGATACTCTCGTTGAGCGTTGAGCTACTGCCTGCCAAAAGCGCTCCGAATATAACCATCAAGATTGGCACAAGCGATGAGCCGAATATGGTCCAACCAATTACGCCAGTACTCGAGGAATTGCGGGGCAGGTACCGAGAATAGTCTGCTGCTGAATTTACCCAACCCAACCCGATGCCAGTCATGGCCAAGACAGTTGCCCCAATCATGGACTGCAAGTTACCTGTAGGTAGTTTGCTTAGCGCACTCCAGTCAATCTTGGAAAACATCAGAATGAAATAGCCGAGAGTTAATACCAATGTGGCAATCGTCAGCCAACGCTGCAGCCGCATAATGACTTCAAAGCCCAGGATTCCGCAGAAAATTGTTAAGCTAGCGGCCACTGTGAAGCCTAAGATTCGTGAAGAGTTGGCCGACATATCTCCTAGCCGAGTAAACACTGTTTCGGTAGCCAAAGTCGCCAGGGAAACTAATACCGTCTCCCAACCGACAAAGGTCAGATAGGAAAGTAGACCTGGTACCAAATTCCCTTTAACCCCAAAAGAAGCGCGCGACAAGATCATGGTGGGAGCATTTGATTTCTTGCCAGCTAGCGAGCTGACCGCCACGAGGGTAAATGCGCCAACGGTTCCGATCACCGCCGTAACAACAACTTGCCAAATTGTGATTCCAAATCCCAAAAAGAAAGATCCGTATGAAATCGCAAGGAAGGAAACATTGGCAGCGCACCACGGCCAAAATAGATTGCGCGGATTTCCGTGCCGTTCGTTTTCCGAAATGAAATTTACGCCATTTAGTTCGATGCTCAAGTTTTCTCCAAATCTTGGCTCACGAGTTCTAGTCTTAGCAACCACAATCAAGTTTAGGTCGGTAGGCACAGCCTGTTGGCAACATGCAGTGCCGAAATGTAGTGTTTCCTGCCGGAGTTACCACTCTGCTGACGAATAAAAAATGAAAATTTCACAGTTTTGAAATTAGAACTGAAGGTATGAGTGAAGAAAAAACAACTGAATCTGTAAAAAATCACACCCATCGAGGCATACGCAATACTTCGATAAGCAGTTTGCTCTTAGCCGGATTGGCGATCGCCCTCTATTTCCTTTTGCGCTTTTGCTCCCTTGACGACTATCAAAAAATAAGCGACAAGTCTGCGTGTCCGAGCAGCTCAAATGCAGCCAAGCCTGTTGCCTTTAGCAAAAACGAATCGGCATCAGATAACCAGATTTGCGAAGGCGCTAGCGCGTATGACTTGTGGCTAGCTGCGGGTAATGACGGTTCAATGCAAGACTTCCTTAATTCGCTGGTAGGTGAACCTGGAATATCAGGAACCGATGGAATTGACGGCATCGATGGCCAAGCAGGACTGGATGGTAACGATGGCGTACAGGGGGAGCCAGGTTCAGTCGGGCCGCGTGGACTAATTGGCAAACGTGGGCCTGCTGGACAACCCGGACCTTCAGGCGCTCCTGGCCCAAGTGGCTCGCCGGGACCTTCAGGCACTGCCGGAGTACAAGGAGCACCAGGTCCAACTGGCTCGCCTGGTCTACAAGGTGAGCAAGGCGAGATAGGTCCTGCTGGACCACAAGGTGAGCAAGGCTTACCAGGCATTCAGGGACTACAAGGCGAGATAGGTCCTGCTGGACCACAAGGTGAACCAGGAATTCAAGGCATTCAAGGTGAACCAGGTCCGACTGGATCGCCAGGTCCGCAGGGTATTGCTGGTGTGCCCGGTTTGCCTGGCTTGCCAGGAGATCCAGGACCGAGTGGACCACCTGGACCTCAGGGAGATCCAGGACCGAGTGGACCACCTGGCATCAGTGGCTTTGGATACCTCGGTTCATTTTTTGATACCACCACTCAGACCAACCCAGTGGCCTCAACAGCGAACTTAATGACTTTCAATACAACGGATATTTCCAATGGTGTTTCGGTAGTTGCTGGATCACAAATAACATTTGCTAACCCAGGCATATACAACGTGCAATTCTCAGCCCAGCTAGATAGAACTAGTGGCGGAACGGCCGAAGATATTGACATCTGGCTTCGCAACAACGGCGTTAATGTTTCGCAAAGCAATACCAAACTGACCCTGGTGGCCAACTCTGGCCATCTAGTTGCCGCCTGGAACTGGTATGTAACAGTGACTGCTCCTGGTGATTATTACGAACTAGTTTGGTCTTCGCCAGAAACATCAATTCAGTTACAAGCCGTACCGGCTGATACGGTGCCAACGCGCCCTGCTGTTCCATCTATCATTCTCACAGTCAATCAGGTGCAGTAGGCCTTGCAAGCGAGATGAAATTCCGCAAATTAAAAACGGCGACTTCCAGATTTCTGGCGATCGCCGTTTTTAGTAGCGTTTAAACTAGGCAGAAGCCAAAAGTTCCTGTTCCTGCTGAACTGGTTCTAGTTTTCGTAGCGCAGTGTCGCCAAAATGGGCACGGTAAGCCAGAGAAATCAGAACACGAAGGTTGTGCTGCTGACGCTGCTCAATAACAAATGCCTGTGCTGCTCGGCTGACCGTATTTTCGATTACTTTTTCGCTGTGATGGATCTCTTGAGCTATCGCAGCGTTTGTTAACCCGTCGCATACCAACTTAAGCACGGCGTGCTCAAATGGAGTTAATTCACGGGTGATTGTGGGGATTGTTACCATGAGAATCACTCACCTTTCTTTAGGTCACATTAGGTGACCGCGCTGGAGTGATGCCTTGGATTCAGATAAAGATTAGACAATCTGCATAGAATGTTAGACGAACCAACAAATACGGTTAGACAACTGTAACAGCGGCTAGACGATTAGTACTAATTAGATTTTTAATTAAGAAATTAATCTGTTGCGAATTTCGATTTCGTCTAATGTCGTTAATAGCTAGAAGGAGCCTTTTCACAAAAATGAGTATGCATGCAGGTGGACCATGGATGGCATATCGATCATTTACCTCCGATTCTTCAGTTAAACAACAGAAATTAGCCAAGGGCACACTTCGCCGGGTCGTTAGCTATTCACAGCCATTCAAGCTGGGTATCGCTATTTATCTTGGTGTACTTGTGGTGAGTTCATTGCTGGTAATTGCCCAGCCGTTACTTTTTCGACAAATCGTTGACCACGCTATTCCTGCCCAGGACAAGCGTGCGGTCCTGTATATGGCGCTTGCTATTGCAGGGTTAGCGCTCATTGAATTGGCACTTGGAATTTTTTCCCGCAAGGTCCAAGCCGATATTGGCGAAGGCTTGATTTTCAATCTTCGCACCGAAGTGTTTGACCACGTGCAGCGTCAGTCAATTGCTTTCTTTACTAAGGCACAAACAGGCGCATTGATCTCTCGACTGAATTCGGATGTAATGGGTGCCCAACGCGCCTTCACTTCAACTCTTGGTGGCGTTGTTGGGAATGTGATTAGCCTGGTCGTAGTTATCGGTACGATGGCAATTTTGTCGTGGCAAATCACGGTTGCCGCCTTACTTCTCTTACCTGTTTTTATCATTCCTGCTCGGATTATTGGTCGACAACTTCAGGTGCTAACCCGCGATCAAGCCAATATGAATTCTGAACTTAGTGCCCAGATGGCCGAGCGGTTCAATGTCTCCGGGGCGTTGCTGATGAAGTTTTTCGGCAATCCAAAAACCGAGACAAATCAGTTTTCGGACAAAGCAATGAAAGTCCGAGATGTGGGCATCAAGATCGCGGTAGCCAATAGTGTTTTTATGTCCGCACTTGCACTTGTGGGTTCACTAGCTACGGCGGCTGTTTACGGTGTGGGTGGCTACGCGGTAATAAACAAGTCAATGACCCTAGGCACACTACTGACTCTAGTAGCGCTGATTTTCAGACTCTATGGTCCGCTTACTGCGCTGGCGAATGTTCGAGTGGACATCATGACTTCACTCGTTTCATTTGAACGCGTCTTTGAAGTACTTGATTTGCAACCCATGGTTCGCGATAAGCCAGATGCAACCGCACTGGACAAAGGACCAGCTACGGTTGAATTCGCAGACGTGAGTTTTAGATATCCTGCATCACATGAAGTTTCTTTGGCCAGCCTTGAGGGAGTAGCTAGGCCCGAGACAAGTACCTCCGAAGCATTGGTGCTGAGCAACATTTCATTTACTGCGCGTCCTGGTGAATTAGTGGCACTGGTGGGACCTTCCGGCGCAGGCAAGACGACAATCACCGCCCTAGTTTCTCGGCTATATGATCCAATTTCAGGAACAGTCAAAGTAAATGGCGTTGATGTGCGAGATGCATCCCAGCAATCCTTACATGATGTAGTAGGTGTAGTTTCCCAGGATGCACACATGTATCACGACACCATCAGGGCTAATCTGCTTTATGCCCGCAATGACGCTACTGAATCTGAACTTTGGCAGGCCTGTGAGGATGCTCAAATTGCTGAAATGCTTCGAAGTCTTCCTGATGGTCTGGACACCGTAGTTGGCGATCGTGGATACCGACTCTCTGGTGGCGAGAAACAGCGGTTGGCTATTGCACGTCTGCTACTCAAAGCGCCAGCAGTTGTTGTACTTGACGAGGCAACAGCGCATCTTGATAGCGAGAATGAGGCCGCGGTTCAGTTGGCGCTAACCAAGGCGTTATCAGCACGAACTTCAATTGTAATTGCCCATCGGCTCTCAACAATTCGACAAGCAAGTCAGATTTTAGTCGTGGAGAATGGAACAGTCGTGCAGCAAGGAACTCATGATGAACTACTTGCCAGCGGTGGGCTGTATGCCGACTTGTATGCAAGACAGTTCGTTGATGAAACTGAAATTACTTAGTTAGCTCTACTTAGTTAACCGAAATCTGCATAGTTAAAAATCGCTCTGGGAAATTGGTTGTGCCAACCTCTTGCCAGGCAATTTCTGGTTCGTGGTCAAAATGCCAAGTTTCTATGATTGGCAGAATTTGGCCCAATAGGACCTTTGCTTCAGTTTCAGCTATGTGACTGCCGATGCAAGTGTGCGGACCGAATCCGAAAGACAAATGTGGAATCCGTTTTCGGTAAATATCTATCTGTTCTGGATTCTCGAATACTTCTGAATCATAATTCGCCGATGCAAAATCGACCGCAATAAACTTTGCTGGATCGCGTTCAGTGTCCGACAAATGTTTTTGGTCTTCAGTGACCCTGAGCATCGCGGGCAGTGGAGTAAACACCCGCAAGATTTCTTGGATGGCATTTTCTAAACTAGCTTCGCCGCTCAAAATGGCTTTTCCGTCTTGTGGATTGCGGACAAAGTGCCAAGCACAACCCGTCAAAAGTTTTACGACTGTATCGCGGCCACCAGCCAACAGCACCCCAGCGATACCTTTGAATTCTTCGTAGCCAATTTTCTGCCCCCCTATTTCTAGATTTGCGACAAAATTCCAAACATCAGATGTATCGGTATTCTGAACCTCTTCGTAAACGCGATCTAAATAGGAGTGTAATTTCTCACCCGAACGCCCATGCTTGTCCGCAGTCCAGACATCAGGTCCCCAACTCAGCCATTCAGCCACATCTTGCTGCCTGTCGTAAATCTCACCGAGGCAACCAATTACATATTTAAGAGCAACTTCACCGATGAAATCGCCACCGCCATTTTTGCTGAAGTCGCCAAGTATTTTCTGAGCCAGTTGCGCAAAATTAGATTCAAGCGACTGAATCTTTGGTCGGACAAAGATTGGCGCAAGTGCACTTCGGTACAAGTGGTGTCGGGGAGGGTCAACCTCTAACGGAATTTGTCGGTAGTTTCTGACATCGGCATCGCCTTGAAGATCCGAGGAGTATGTCTCGGTATCTCGAAGGGCAGCGCGCACGGCGCTATGACCAAGGATTCGCACATTATCCATACCGAAAGTGTAACTGAAGCATTTCTCAATCAATTCAGTGACAAGAGTTAACATCGTACACTTTAAGGGTGCGCCAACCTCCTTGCATCGCAAACCATTTAGCTGGGCTGGCTACTCATGTTCCCGAACATCGACTGGTACGAGTGCGAAAATATGTAGACCGGTTGTTTGCAGAAACGCTAACACGCAGAGATGACGGAACGATTTTCGTCGTTACTGGGGATATTCCAGCGATGTGGATCCGGGATTCAACTTGGCAGATGTTGCCGTTGCTCAAAATGAATCCAGATGAAGAGTTAATAGAAATCCTAGGTTCCGTCAGTCGGTTACAGACAAAGTTCTTAGGCATTGACCCATATGCCAATGCCTTCAACGAAAGTGCATCTGGGCAGTGTTGGCACCAGGATTTTCCTGACCAAAGTCCATGGGTCTTTGAGCGCAAGTTCGAATTGGATTCTTGGTCTACATTTTTTGAGTTAGCAATCTCTATCTATGAGCACACGGGTTCGCAAGAACACTTGGACCAAGCATTTTGGGAGCTAGCGCATCATATTCTGGCTTTATGTGCGGTTGAGCAAAATCATCAGCCAGATTCATATCGATTTATTCGCAGAGCCGCCCCTTTGCATGACTACCTTTCGCATGATGGCTACGGAGCTCCAGTTGGATTCACTGGAATGGTTTGGAGCGCGTTTCGCCCCAGTGATGATCGGTGTGTTTATGGTTATCACATTCCCTCCAATGCTCACCTCGCTGCCACGCTAAGTAGATTGGCCAAGATTGCAAACGAGATGGGCTTGCCAGAGATTGCTAATAAGTCGGAAAACCTGTCTCAGGAAATTTCTTGCGCAATCTCACAGACGCTAGCCGAGAATTCTCGTTACCCCTACGAAGTCGATGGTCTGGGGAATTCGCTTTACATGGACGATCCAAACATTCCGAGTTTGCTCGCCTTGCCGATTTTAGGTTATTGCGACAACTCTGATGAGTCTTACCTAGCCACCCGCGAATGGCTCCTTAGTTCAGAACACAAATTCTGGATAAATAAAAATGGCTTTAGCGGACTTTCTAGTGAACACACACCTACGGACTGGGTTTGGCCCTTAGCAATTGCAATGGCTGGCCTAACTTCGCAAGATGAACAGGAACAGGAGCGTTCGCTGCTCCAGCTAGAGCTCGGTGATGGTGGCACAGGCGATATGCACGAGTCATTCTCCTGTGAAAATCCTAAGAATTTCACTCGTCCGTGGTTTTCGTGGGCAGACATGACTTACGTTTCGCTGGTTTTGCAAAAATTTGGCCGAAATTTGGCTCGGTAAAGAATCTGTTACCAAATTGGGTGCATTAGTCTGAACCAAAACTGCTTGGTAAGGACAAAATATAAGCATGGGTAAATTTTCAAGGCGAACGATTAGCGCGATTGCCACCATTACGGTTTTTGTAGGTTCCACGCTGGTAGCTAATCCAACAATGGTGCAAGCCTCTTCTAGTTCTCCAGTGGTGATTAACGAAGTTAGGTGTTCGGGTACTACGCCGGCATTTATCGAATTATTTAACACCAGTTCCACTGTCCGTGTGGATCTCAGCGATTGGGTGCTAGCCGATCACCTCGGCAACCTTGATGACCCATACCATGTGCGCCGATTTGCAAGTGGTACCACAATTGGTCCACGGATGTACCTAAAATTATTTCGAGGTACTAAGACAACAGAATTTAAGTTCGACATCACTTGTGGCGATGACAGCATTAAGTTGGCTCAACTCGTGGGCTACTCGTATAACATCATTGATTCAGTCGCTATCCCACCTCTAGCAAATGGCTTTACTTGGGGCAGAATGTCCACGGCGCGACTTGGTTGGACGGCAACGCTGCCAACTCCCTACGCCGCAAACAAAGTACCAGCTGTTGGCCAGCAACCTGATGCATCTGCTTGGGTTTTTGATCCCATGCTCACCAAACGAATTGACCTAAATCTGCCCTCAGCAACTATGACAGATTTTCAAAATGGCAATCCTGGTGACATCTATCGCCCAGGCACGTTTTCCATCACTGCGAAAGACGCTGCGGGGACGACAGTCAAATCAATCAGCTCGTTAGCAGTAGGCATCAGACTCAAAAAGGGTTACGGTTCATATCAACCGTTTGGCAATATCGACAATCCAAGTAAGAGCTCGTTTAAAATCAAATTCAATATGACTGTTCAGGGTCAGCGTTTAACTGGCTTGAACCGGTTAACTCTCAATAACTTAAAGCAGGATCCCAGTGTTGTCCGTGAATGGGCAAGTTACACATTATTTCGGGCTATGGGGATTCCAGCGCCCAGAGCTGGTTATGCATCTGTTTACATAAATAACAAGCTATGGGGCTTCTATCTGACCCTAGAGCCATATGATGATGTGTCGCTTTCCTGGACTTATCCAAAGACCCAGCACCTATACGAGGCACTATGGACCGACAGACCCCCCGACATCACAACTGGTCGGACTAACCTTGCCTACGAAGTGGACGAGGGAGATAAAACTACTCGGGCCGATCTTCAAGCCCTTGAAACAGCAGTTAACAACAACACGATGACTTCTGATGCCGTTCGTAGCGTGCTAAATGTGCAGGCAATGGTGAACATGATGGCTGTTGAACAGTATCTAGATCATTGGGATGGCTACACCAGTTTGCGCTCGTGGACGCCAAATAACTACTACCTACACAGCAATGAAGATGGATATTTTGAACTGCTACCGTGGGGAACCGATCAGACTTTCGGCGGCAATACGGGTAATTATGCAGACGCCATCGGCATCCTTTTCAAGAGATGCTATGCCGACGATAAATGCAAGAGCATGTACCAGATTGCTGTTGCGAAAGTAGCTGCTCTTGCTCCCGCGTTAGGGCTATCTGCAAGTATCTCTCAGATTTTGAGCGTACAGCGCCAGGATATTATTAACGACACGATTCGTGGGGTTAGTTACAACGACACAGTCACGCTAGCAGGCGGAGTGGCAAGTCATATTAATAATGCAACTAGCCAAACCGCGAATTATTTACGCACTAATACGACCGGTGCAATCAGATGGAATCCAACTTTAACCATTAAGAATGGCACTAAATTAACTAGCTCAATCCTGAATGCCTATTCAGACACTGCAGGTACTTTTACATATTCACCTGCTCTGAATACCGTAGCCAGAACCGGCAAGTTAAAAGTAACGGTCACCTTTAGGCCAACCAACACGACGTCCTACACAGTAAAGACCCAGGCAGTCACTTTCACAGTAATTCCCTAACTACGAAGCAATAAGCCCGCTCCGACCGACTTCTAGCTTCGTGGGCTATTGGTGGAATTTTCGGTTAGACCGTGAAATCCAGGTGTCTGCAACTTGGCGCTGTACCTCCAAAAATGGATCGTGTCTAATCTTTTGCACTGTTTGAAGCCACTCGATTGCGGCGCTGAAATGCGGACAGCGGCGCTGGGCAATGACCCGACCACACGGATCAATGATTCGAAACTGCATATATTCAGCTGATCCGTCCAAATCAGTGGCGCTCACGTTAGCAGCACTTTAGGTTAACGTTCAAAGGTGTGATTCTGGGACCAGCACTGACTGTCGATGCCCCGGTGCCACTGAGCGCAAGCGCCAAACTAAGTGCTATTAAAACCCTGAATGTTCGTTTCATTGTTTTTCCTTAATTTTACTTTGTGTAAGAAATCTTACAAAAATAGAGAATACAGTAAGAAAGTAACAATCGGCGTAATATCAGGTTGTGCCCAAAGAATTTTTAGGAGAAATTTCTCCCGTCGAATTGGGTGCCCAAATTAGGCAGTTACGAATCGATAGAGGTCTGAAGCAGGCAGCTTTCGTCGGTGAGTTGATTAGCCCTGGATACATATCGCTCATTGAGCAGGGCAAGCGAATGCCTTCGGAAAAGGCTTTGGCGCACATAGCTCAAGTCCTTGGCGTAGCAGTTTCGCAACTGTGCAAGCCGGAGTTGCCAAAATTGGATGGAAAACAGAGCGCTCTTTTAGCTCAGATCGATGTGCTTTTGACGCTGACTGATTTTCCGGCAGCTCAAGCCCTGTTAGCCGAAGTAGCTAACGACTCACTTCAGACGCTTCAGGGGCGAATAATCCAAGCCGAACTCGATTATGGACTTGGTAATTTTGTCGCTTCTGACATGGTCATAAAAGGTGTACTCGAAGATGCACTCAGGACAAAAGATTGGCAAATTGGACGCCGCGCCGCAATGCTTTATTGCCGATTATCCGATCGGCTAAATTATGCACTAGATGCAACGATTTATCTAAGCCAGATTCGCCGTGAACTCAAAGAGACCCTACACGTTGACCCCCTTCTTTTAACCCAAGTAACTGCTGCTATTGCAGACCGGCTGCTCTCCTTCGGAGATTCTGCCTCAGCAAATAAGTTGTTGGTTGAAATTGACGAGTTATTGCCAAAAGTTAAAGACAGAAGAGGTCGGGGAAGCGCGCTTTGGGTTAGTGCATCGCTGGCCTATGAAGTCGGGGACTATGAACAAGCAACGCGATTAGCCCAGGAGGCTAGAGCCTTGTTTTCCGATGAAATGGATTCAGTCCCCGCATTGGTTTTACAAATTCTATATTCGGAAATACTGGTTAACTGCGCCCCAGATGGCGACTCCCGGCTCGTCGCCGCGCAAGTAGAGATTGAATCCTTAATCAGGGCCAGAAGTTCAAGTTTTGATTTCGTGATGATGCAATATGCACAAAATGTTTATGCCGACCTACTTGGACGCCTGGGGGATTACTCAGCTGCGTCGGATATCTATTTCAAGATTCTGGCTCAGGGCGGCGTTGCTGTAGACATCTCGGCTCATGTACACACTCAGCTAGGAAAAATACTGGCCAAAAATGGAAACGAATCAAGTGCAAAGAACCACCTAGACGAAGCTTGGTTGCTCCTGAAAACTCAAGAAAACGTTACAACATTTAAGCGGGCACTACTGAACTTGGTAACTGGATACGAGCTACTTGGTGACCAAGCCAGAGTCATAGAGGTATTGAAGGCAACCCAGAAACCTATTGGAGACCTCTCGGCAGTGCTGCAAGATTAAGATTTTTCCTGCTTGATCTCTTAATCTATTCTCAAACACGCTAATTATTTTCATAACCGATAAAGGTTAATTGCAAAAACACCGACCGGGGTTCGCTTGCAGCAACACTTTGGAGTCAGTGGTTACTGCGGCAACTGTAGGCCCTTTTGGAATTATGACGTTCGGCGATTTATCCAAGAGAGATTGTGCAACAAAAGCGGCAGTGAGTCCGTTAACATCGGATACTTGGCCGATGGAAAATAGTGAGCGAGTTTCTTCAATCGCGTCATTAGTGCCAGCGCGCAGAATGATTACCGTTTTGGGAAATTTGGTCCGAGCAGCCACTGCCACCGAGATGTTATCTTCTTCGTGCGAGGCCATAGCAAGTAATGCCTTAGCACTGCCAACTTTTGCCCTTTGCAGAGTACGAATGTCACTGGCATTGCCGATAATTACCGGGACATTAAGATCACGGGCTAGCAGTACACCTCGTGCATTCTCGTTTTGCTCTATTGCCACAACTGGAATTTGCAGGAGCTTCAGTTCTTTGCAAAGGCGGATGCCGACTTGGCCAAGACCAACGATTACCACGTGATATTTCCGGGGGATTACCCGGCGACCAACTATGCCTACTCGGCGACCATTGAGAATGTGATTAACAACTCCAGCGCCAAACATGGCAATAAAGATTATGGTAAGCAACATGAAACTTCCTGATTGGACAAACTGCCAGCCAGCATGCGGGGTTTCTGGAGCAGTAACTCCCGCAATTACAGCAGCAGCAGAGTAAAAAGCCTTAGCAATCGACATATCTTTGCTCAGTATTAACGCATCGGAAATTAGCATCGTCAGCAGAGCTAGCAGTCCCATCAAGAGTGCTCGAGATGCAAAATCGTATGCGCGTAATTGACCACTTATTAGCGCGGATACCTTCTGCATACGCCACTTAGCCGGGATAGAAAATCTAGAAACAGTGACCAATCCTTCGGCAACATCCACTGACTCCCAACTAAGGTTCGCTGCTGGACCTGTGCGTCGAATGGCATCGTGGTCGAGAAGTGCTGATGCGATGATCGATGACCCAGCGATGTAGGCAGGAGATGCGATAGTGCAGTTTGGTATTGAGCGTTCCATCTCATGCCGAACGCTTCGGTCGAAAATCGCCACGAATAGCCGGATACTAGGTTTTATGTGTTCAATGGTAAGCGAATATCTAAGTGCCTCAATGTCGTTATGCAGCATCACTGCGACTCCAGCAATGTCATCAGTAAGCAACTCTCGAAGTTGGGCATCTGAAGGATTTGCCACATGTAAGACTTCAACATTTCGATCAGCCAAAGCAGCACATGTGCGACGACCAATGTCGGTCAGTCCAATCACTAAAACTTTTGCTGCCATTGCTTACTCCCGAACTAGCTGGTCAAAACTTGAGAATTGAAATCTAGCGAGTGGAAAATTTAGTACCTGTTTCCATGCTAGGTGCTGCAATTAGATTCGTCCTGTTTTAGTCCGCTGACCGTGTTGCGATTTCCAAGAAAAATTGTTAAGCGACAACAAATTTACGATAGGTTAGCGTCAGTTAACCAACCAAATGAGTCGTAATCTTCCTGGAGCCGGGCAATGTATCTTGACCTCAAGATTGATGAACTTTCCCTTGGCGATTGGCAGCGCCTGCGAGACATTCGTTTGGCTTCACTTTTGGATACTCCTGAAGCCTACGGTGAACGTTATGAAGTCGTGGTTGAATTTGGCCAAGACCAGTGGCTTGAGCGGATGTCGCACCTGACTTACCTAATTGCGGTCTTAGATGATAAGGATTCCGCAATTATGTCCGTCGAAGAACTACAGGGAGACTTTGGCGCAACCATCTGGCTGGGCGGCTGCTGGGTCGCACCTGAATTCAGGGGCCAGGGCGTAATGAAGGCAATGATTGGTTACGTCGACTCGGTAGCTCAGCAGCGTGGCTGGCATCGACAAGGGCTCGGAGTATGGCATGACAACTATGCAGCAATTGCGGCTTATGAGCGCTTGGGCTTTGTAAAATTGGGAGATCTCCAAGAAAGTACTCGAAAGCCAGGGATGTATTTCCAGCGAATGTTCAGGGATACGCCAACTTTCGATTAACTGGCCGCGCCCAACTTAGTTAACGCATAAATAAACTGGTTAGGCGCTTTGTTGTCATGGTAAGACCAATCGCAATCATGGCTGCGAAATAGAGCACATGCCAAACCAGCACCATTGATACATTCCCAAGCATTAAACCTCGAACTAAATCTGCTGCTTGCCAAAGTGGCAGTGCCCGAACTATGTGCGTTAGCCAGTCTGGGTAAACAGAAACTGGATAAAACGTGCCAGAAAAAAGAAACATTGGCAGGAGCCAGAAGGTGACCCAGTCCATTTGCTGAAATGACTTCAGATAGGACGTAATTGCCATGCCAACCGCAGCGAACCCAAAGGCTATTAATACAGCCGCTGGGATGGCCAATATGGCCCAGGGACTGACCACCAAGCCGGCGCAGCTAACGATGACCATAAATCCAATGGCGTAGGCAAGACCACGGATAAGCGCCCAGCTAATTTCACCCAATGCAACATCTAACGGGCCAATTGATGTGGCCATCATGGCTTGATATGTTTTTCCAAAATGCATCTTGAAAAATACATTCCATGTCGAATCATAGAAAGCACCGTTCATGGCACTGGTTGCCAGCAGCGCCGGAGCAACATAAGTGGGGTAGGAAACCATGTGACCGAAACCGTCATTTAGATCACCAATTAGTGGACCCACCCCATAGCCAAATGCTGCCAGATAGAAAACGGGTTCAATGAAGCCAGATAAGACCACAGGCCAGGTTGAACTTTTGACAACTCTGAAACTGCGTTCAAGTAGTACTCGAGCCCGCCCTGCATAAACATTCGCCCAAGATTTTCGGCTTCTCTGCTCAGCGAGGATAACGGCAGCATTTTTTATGTTGGCACTGTATGTCATTGGGCCAGCCTTTGGGCAAATTTCCGATGAGCAATGAAAAGGCCAATCAGCCCCAGAAATGTTAGGTAACCGAAATGAACTAGCAGCATTTGCAAAGGCATCTCAGAGCGATAGGCAAAATAACGACCGACTTCCGTTGCATGCCACAGTGGAGAAATCCAACCAACCCAGCGTACGGTCAAAGGCAAAGTGGAAAGAGCATAAAAAGTTCCCGAGAACAAAAACATTGGCGCAACCACGAAGCGATTTAACATCGCAAACCAGTTGTCATCTTTTTTAACATAAGCTGCGACGGCCATGATGATACAGCCGAAACAAGCCCCGAAATAGATCTGAATAGGGATTAGCCAAAGTGAGCGCAAACTATCAAATGCATGAAAAATCCAAAGTACAACCCAGTAAATTATTACCGCGAATGTGCCCTTGGTGATTGCCGAAATTAGCACTCCTTGGGCGATCTGCTTGCCAGTCAGTCCAGCCGCATACATTCCATGAAAGATTTTGCGCCATTCAAATCCATGCATTACCGGAAAAGTTACCTCTTCCATTGTGCTTTGAATTGCTGCGGTGGCTAAAAGGGCCGGTGCTAGAAAGGTCAGATACTTGACGCCATCGGGTCCTGAGCCAGCAGTATGTTTATCGACAAGTGAACCCACCCCGATCCCGATTGAGGTAAGGAAAAGCACCGGATTGCCGATGTCAAAAGCCAGAATCGCTTGCCACCATTTGAGCATGTTTCTGATTCGATACTCGGCTGCGTACAACGCTCCGAATCGCGAAACTTTATTTGCGTCCACAACAACGCTGGCACCACGCCAAGTCTGATTTTTCATTAGTCCACCAAAGTGCGGCCGGTTAAACGAAGGAAGACGTCTTCAAGGCTGCTGCGGCGAACTAGTGATGTGAGCGGGTGATGACCGGCCGCAATTATCTGAGCTAACACGGCTTCACCATCTTGGGCGTAAATCAATATGCGATCAGGGAGCACATCCATTCGGTCACCCAAATTAGATATTTGGTTGGCAACTTCAGCATTTCTATTTGAACCAAATCGAACTTCAACTACTTCCGGGCTCGAATGCTGGGAAATCAGACTTGCAGGCGAACCTTCAGCCATAATCTTGCCCTCATCCATCACAATCAGTCGATCACACAGCTGCTCTGCTTCATCCATGTAGTGAGTCGTGATGACAAGAGTGACACCTTGTTCCTTGAGTCGGAATAAGCGATCCCAAAGTACGTGCCTTGCTTGCGGGTCTAAGCCAGTTGTCGGTTCATCTAGCAACAGAATCTCGGGCTCGTTTACGAGTGCTCTAGCAATGGTTAATCTGCGCTTCATTCCACCGCTGAGCTGCTCAACTTTTGCGTTTCGCTTTTCTTCTAATTGGGCGAATGCAATTAACTCTTCAATTTTCGGTGTTAAGTATTTTTTGGTTAGGCCGAAATAGCGGCCATAAATATACAGATTCTCAAAAACCTTAAGTTCGGTGTCAAGATTATCTGCTTGCGGGACAACGCCCAGGTGAGCTCTGATTTCAGGACCGGCTTTTTCTGGATCTTTGCCCAAGATTGATAACTCACCAGCGCTACGCTGCAAGGTAGCGGTTATCATCCGCATCGTTGTGGATTTGCCAGCACCATTGGGTCCAAGCAGGCCGAATGATTCACCCTTTGCCACCGAAAAATCGATACCGTTGACTGCAGTAAAGTCCCCGTAAATTTTGGTCAGATTTTTGGCCACAATCATTTGTGACTCATGTTCAGGCATGATTCTAAGTCTAGAGAAGTTGCCCTAGTGTTGCTCAGTGAACTGGGCTTGTATTCGCCGATTTTGTATTGCATCAAAAGTAAAAATTGCAATCGCTAACCAAGTCACGACAAAGCTCACAAATCGTGAGTCTGGCATCGCTTCGTGGAATACCTGAAGTCCTATTAAGTACTGCAAACTTGGCCCGAGGTATTGCAACATTCCCATAGTGCTCAGTGGAACTCGAATCGTGGCCGCCCCGAACAACATAAGTGGGACAGCCGTAACTATTCCTGAGGTCGCCAGCCAAACTGTGTGACTTAGACCGCGATGACCAAAAGTTCCGGAGCCGGTAACTTCGAGCCAGACCAAATAGCTCAGCGCGACGGGGGCAAGAATCAAGGTCTCTATTGCAAGACTTTCAATGGCCGGAACATTCGCCAACTTCTTCACATATCCATAAATGCCGAAAGAGAATGCCAGAGCTAACGCTAACCACGGAGGAGCGCCAACCGAAACGGTTAAGTAGATCACCGCACTGGCAGCGATAGCAATTGCTACCCATTGGAGATTGCGCAGTCGCTCTTTTAGGAAAAATACACCGAGACCAACGCTTAACAACGGAGTTATGAAGTATCCCAGTGACGAATCTAGAAGATGTTTGGTTACGCTAGCCCAAATAAATAGTCCCCAGTTAACAGAAATCAAACAAGATGCCAACACAAGCAATTTTGCGGTCCTAGAATCTTGAAAAATCGCTTTTATTTTTGGAATTTTTCTGCGACAAAGTATTGCCAAAAAAAGCAGACTCCACACAATCCGATGAGCCAATATTTCTAGTGGTGTGGCGGGCTGGAGGTGCGGCCAGTAAATCGGCACAACGCCCCAAATAAAGTAAGCCAGAATTCCGTAAGTTAAACCTTGGCTAAGCTCTGACTCTGCCTTACGATTTTTCAGTGAAATATTCATGACACCTTAACCCTACTGAATCAAGACTTCGTCACTTCAGATCCGCAAAAATCGGATGAAAACGCAACCTTATGGTTTTACAATTACTACAATTTGTGCTTCAGCCACGGCAAACCTTCGGCAAAAGCCCGTTTTCCGATTGATAGGTGACCCTCACCTTCAAGTAGGAAAGATTGTGCACTTGGAATTTTCGTCGCCAGCCACTTGCCATGGGCAAATGGAACCATCAAGTCTTCACTGCCTTGCCAAAGCGCTACGGGATTTTGAATGCTAGCCAAGTCAAAACCCCAATCTTGGATGAATGCAAGATCATCATCAAGCCAGCCATCTATGCCAGTTGAAACCGCCCACCGGAAAATGGCAGCTGTTTCTTCGCCAAGTTCACCCGTTAGCACTGCTTGATCCACTGCAGGTAATAATGAGCTCATCATGTCCACAATTTGGGCGCCAGTGATGTCTTTCATGGCAATTCCCATTTCGGTTAACATGGAGCGCAATACTTCTTCACCGGCCGCACTGGCACCAAATTCTTCAATATTGTCTTGTCCCATTCCCGCAAGAAAATCTAGGTCATTCTGACCATACGCTCCGACGCCGGCCAAACTCAGGCCTGCAACACAACGACTCGGTTGCAGGGCCACCGTGGCAAGTGCGTGAGGGCCACCACCTGACCAGCCAAGAGTTACAAATCGGTCGAAGCCAAAATGATCGGCTAGCTGGGCAGCCAACTGCGAAATGTCAGCAACTGATCGGCCCGGAACCCTGGTCGATTGACCGTACCCAGGTCTAACTAGCTCAATCACTCGAAGATCGTTTTCAAGTGCTGCCTTCAGTAAGTCAGCATCTATCGGACCAGCAGCTGGCGTCCCATGGTGATAGATAAGTAGGTCTGATCCGGTTTCTGAATCAAAGTAGTCAAGGCGAAAACCTTGGTCGGTAGTTATGAAGTCCTGTCGCATGGCACAAGTGTGTCAGACTTCCATGCGACTAGCACGCCAAGCACCAATTCTAGATTCGGTTAATTGTTCACAAAAGTAACGACTGGCGATGTCGCAGTAACTCCACCAACACCTGTTACTACAGCTCGGAAATTCAAAGTAGCGCCTTTGGCGAACTGAGATTTCAGCGGCATCGCGCGGTAAAGCCCCGAAGCGATACCTTGTGAATTCGATGTCGTTGGGGTGTCATCACTACCCAGCGATTGCCAAGTGCCGTTAGGAGATGATTGCACAAAAAATTCAACAGTGTTGTATTCACAGCCAGTCACCCTTGCGGAAAGTCCAATCAATGACGAATCCGCTGAGTAACTCGTTGGCACGTTCATCGCAACGGAAATACTCGATGGGGTGGGAACTGGGATCGAAGACTTGAAGAATCCATAGCCGTAGCCCGTTGGTTTCATCGTCGCAACCTTGAGTGCCGAAGTCACCGTGCCCGTTCCAGTGAGCAACTGCCACTTTGCCCCTGAAGTTGAGGTGACTGCAGTTGCAGTTGCAGTAGTTGGGTTGGTGTTAAACATCGCTATGTGTTCAATGTTGGTGCTTGGATCGAGGCTGCTGATTATTAATAATCCGGCATCAGCAATTCGAACCACCTGCGGACCCGTTGAGAACGCTGGGTTGTTTGCTCGAAGCGAAGTTAGTGAGCGCAAAGTGGTTTGCAATGGGTTTGTGGTTTCAAAGCTGCTCTTAGTACCAATTGCTGTGCCACCAATTCTTGGTTCAGTACGCCAAGCGGAAACCTGCGTTGCAAAAAGGTCTTGACGAGCTGCTTTATCGTTGCCACCACGAAGCCCAAACTCGTCACCGTAGTAGACGATGGGATTGCCACGAATGCCGAACATAAGTGCATGAATCAACTTATCTTGTGAAAGCATGGTTGTTGTACTGGTAATTCCTTGTGCGATAAATGAGCCAATTCGACCCATGTCATGATTGCCAAGGAAAGTTCCTAAATTGTCGGGTCCTGAATTCGCAGTGACATAAAGGTCGTCATCATTTAGCAGTGAACTCATCGCACTCGAATTCTTGTTTCGAATGAAATCTAGAGCTTTACCTTGGAAAGGGAAGTCAAGAACTTCGTTCCAGCCTGCATTCTTAATCCAATAGGAGGTGTTCAATGGATTGCCGTCATAAACTTCGCCCCACATTGGGAAACTAGAATTCCCATTGGCGGCTGCCGTGGCGCGCATTGCAGGCAAGAATGATCGCCAAAATGCCTCGTTCACATGCTTTGCCGTATCAATGCGGAATCCATCTACACCGGTGCTGGAAATCCAGTTTTGGTAAACCGAAATCCAGCCATTTACAACCGTTGGTGACTCAGTGAACAAGTCGTCTAATCCGTAGAAATCGCCCCACTGAACTGATTCACCGCTCCAAGTAGAGTCACCGCGGTTGTGATAGTTGACCACATTGTTTAACCATGACGGGCTCTTGGCACTTGTTTGACCAGAATCAACATACGGCTTCTTGGTGAAGGAGACCGTTGGGCTCAAGGTTGGAAAAGTATTCAAGCCAGCAACTGTCGTGGGATTGAAAATCACACCGGTCGAAGTCTTATACGGAGCAGTTGCAGAAGATTCGTATGAATAATTTCCAGTGCCGTATTTAATGATGTCGCCAGTATGGTTAACCACGATATCTAGGATTACTTTGAGGCCATTTGCGTGGGCAGCATTTACAAAATCTTTCCAATCCTGCAGCGAGCCTAGATGGGCATCTACTTGATCAAAGCCCAAGCCCCAGTAACCGTGGTAGGCGGAACTTCCGCCCTGCACGGTGTTCTGGCGAACTATTGGGGTGACCCAGATTGCAGTGAAGCCCAAACCTTTTATGTATGGAATTTGATTGTTTAATCCTTTGATGTCGCCGCCGTGATAGTAGCCTGAATCTGTTGGCAGAAATCCGCTCTGGCTAGCTGAAGATGTAGTAGGTGCAGTGCCTCGATCATTGCTCGTATTGCCATTGGCAAAACGGTCAAGCATTACAAAGTAAATCATTTCGCTCTTTGTCGGAGCAGGAGCAGCTTCCGCATTGCCAATTACCGCTCCCGTGGCCAGCAAGGCGACGCTTATTAGTAAGCCAATTACTCGCTTTTTCATACGATTACTCCGCACAGATTTGAAGAGGCTAGACCTCTTTAACTAAACCATACAAGCGAATTTGTTCCTAGAAGTTTTGCAGCACTTATTTGGCTAAATCTTTACTATTCTCTAAGGAAATAACGGATCTGTTATCTTTGGAAGTACCAATAAAACTTCATTGGTTTGGGGAAATTCCCACCGCTCTTTCCAATTCCGCCTGTGCGACTCAACTTTTGCAAGTATCTTGAACCTGCCATCAAATGCCGACAAATTTATCCGTGTAGGCTCAGCAGCAAAAGCCCGTTGCAAGGAGTCTTAATGTCACAAAATGTTATCCAAATGTACGGAGCCGACTGGTGCGCAGATTGCATCAGATCTAAGCGACAGCTGTCTGAATTGGGAATCGAGTTTGAGTATCTCGATGTTGAACATGACGAAGCATTGCGGGAGCAGGCGTTACAAGTTGCTGGCGTCAAATCCATTCCTGTAGTTATTTTCCCTGATGGCAGTTTTTTGGTGGAACCATCAAATCCAGCGATGCTTGATAAATTGCGCGAATTAGAACTGCTCAGTATCTAATCGAGAATGAAGTAACCAAGAATTAGAGAGGTTAATCCTCTAGAAGTTTTGCTCGACTTTGCCGAATCCACGACACCATCGCTAGTGCAATTGCAGAAATGCCGAAAATTAGCGCCCAGGAAAAGAGCTGAACATCCAAAGCGCAGCCAAGAGGTGGATCGCCTGGCATTAGCCTTCTGGTCAATGTCATCGCAATCATGATGCCGCCAAGCCAACTGATCAGGCTCGGTTCACTGGCGCGGCGATTAGTAATACACAAAAATCCAACCACCACCGAAATAGTTGCCAGCAAAAGCAACAATAATGTCATCATGATTGCAAACATTATGTGGAAGCGTTCGCGGTGCATAGATGAAATTGAAACCCTTGCTTCATTACTTGCAATTTTCGAGATTTCAAATGGTGTGTACCAGCCGGTTTCTGCTCGCTTAGTTCCTACTGAAATCTCCAGGGGCTGGGAGACACCGTTTGCTGCTACTTTCTGAACATCAATTGCGAATTGACCTGAGTATTTATCAAAGGGGTAGGCCGAAATGTCACCTTCTAGTTGCAAACTAATTGACTTCGAACTGATTGGGTCGCCCTTAACTAGCCGGATTACCTGCGTATTTTCATCATCAACAATTCGAATTGAAATGTTATCCAATAGCAGTCCGCGACTATCTGTGAGTCCGCCTATCGCACGGAGGTAAAGTAAAACTCCCAGGTCTTCAGTAGTGCTGTTAAAAGTGCTCGCTCGGGTGGTTATCTGGAGACCTTCGCTGCCAGCGATTGGAGCTGCGGTTAAACCCTTGGGCTGATCTGAGTAGGTGCTCAAGGCCGCCAGCCACAATCCAACAAAGATGATACTTGCGGCAAAAATGCCACCCCATTGCTTGCCACTTAGTTTGTGTGGCCCTGGTGATTTAAGCCAGTTTGTCTCTACGACGGTCATCCTTGTACTCCAGATTATTTGCGGAACTTAGAAATATTTAGCAAATCAAACTTTACTTTAAAGCCGGTCTGGCCCTGCTAGTGCGGTGCTAGCGCAAGGGATACAAAGGAAATTTGTTAAGAAAATATATTTCCAAATTTATTCCAAGAGTTATCACAGGTGCGTCAAAGTGCGCATTTTGCTCAACTTCAGGGGACTAGCATCCAATTATTACGCGGATGAGGAATCTAGATGAAATCGATTATTAAGTATGTATTTGCGACTACTCTTTTGCTGGTTGGTTTTCAGGGCGCTCCTGTCCAGGCCGTTCAAGCAAACATAAATGGTGCACTAAGCAATTTTGATACTTTCAATGACACCGGCAAAGAATCTCATGGTTTTGAGATAGAACTCGATGGAGTTTCATCGGCCGATGTGCAATATTTTTTTGGCGCTCCTTACAACCGCTATGGCACCCCAACAGTTACTGATTTCAGCGCCAACGGTGTCAGTGGAGTAAAAGTGCGTTGGATATCTCAATATGATCCTGTTAAGGGCTATGCAAATACAACAGCTATGGCTCCAACAAATCCAACGGCGACTGATGGTCACTCCTGTTACTTGGGCGGCCCAGCAGGTGCGACGGCTCAGTTATACGATGCAAGTGGATGTGAACACTTCGGCTTAGGTACCGTAACTAACCCGACCAATGTCGTCTATCACTGGCTTGTTGATGATGGAACCAGCTCGGGACAGCTAGTTACCGCGGATAGTCCAGTGGCCATTCCAGCCCCAGTTTGGAGTATGAACAATGCAGGAAATGTGGTAGCTGCCCTGCCAGCACCAGTCCAAGTTCCTGTGCCTGCTTTGCCCGCCAAGCCTGACTGCGCATTATGGGGACCGGCAAAGTGGATGAAGATCTATAAGACCGAATCACATGCTCCAGCCCAACTTGGCGCATTGCTCACAGACAATCCGAATGTTCCACAAGAGCCAGCTGAGGTTGAAACCGAGTGGAAGTTCATTCAGGCTCGACCAACCTGTGCTGAAGATGGAACTCCGCTGGCCATACAACCCGACAATGAATTTGTCAGCGAGGCTCCAGTTGGTGCAGGTGCTGAGTCAGTAACCCGGCGCTACGAGTTCTTCGATTACACAGGTGCATACGATGACACAGATGGTGGAAATCATGAAGCCTTGCCGCTTTGCGATGAGGACCCATTCAAACTCACTTGCTCCGGTGCGCAATTGCCGGCTCCAAATGCTGATCTCGGTGCTTATCAGGGGGCACAGATGGTTGCTGCCAACTTAGCCCTAGTTGGAATCCAAACTCCCATTCTCGCTGTAACCAAATTTGGCGACGGAACGGGCATCGTTACTGATGGCAATGGCATCGGTTGTGGCGATCTTTGCAGCGGAGCGTTTCCTGCCGGAGCAAGCGTGACTTTGACTGCACTTCCGGATAAGGGTAGTCACATTGCTGGTTGGTCAATACCTGCTTGCGGAATCTCACCAACCTGTACATTCATGATGACTTCAGATACCACTGTAGAGGTCGAATTTTCCACAGCTCCACAGTCGAAGCCAGTAATAGCCGACTTTTCGCCAAAGTCTGCAGATGCTGGATCGCTTTTGTCGATAACGGGCACAAACTTTTCGTCCGAGGCTACAGTTTTAATTAATGGGGTTAGTGCAATTATTAAATCTATTTCGGCGACATCCATTACAGTCCTGGTACCTTGCGCTGCCACCTCTGGCGCGATAATGGTGCAAACCGATTCTGGAACAGCAAGCAGTTCAAGATTTACTCGACTGGTAAATAAGCCAAAGGTGTCAGGCCTTTCTCCGACCACAGTTAAAGCGGGATCAATTGTCACGATTAAGGGGTCTTACCTTTATTGCGCTACCAATGTTACGTTAAATGGAAATCCTGTTGACTTCCAAATTGGAACTCCAGCACAGATGACATTCGCAGTTGGCGCGCAATCCACCACCGGATTGGTAAATGTAATAACTCCTGCAGGATCTGCCTTGAACACAACAAGGATTTCGGTGGTAAAGCCGGCGCAGATTGCATCATTTGCACCTACTCACGGTTTGGCCGGAGCCGCAGTCACGATAACTGGCTCTGGATTTACTGGTGCTACCAAAGTGTTGTTTAACGGAATGGCTGCGAGTTCGTTCAGAGTTGTAAATGACTCGACAGTCACTGCAATTTCGGCCGCCACAGCATCCACCGGAACGATATCTGTAATAAATCTGGCCGGCACTGCAGTGAGCAACTCAAATTATCTAGTAGACATACCAGCACCAACAATTACATCAATCTCGCCACTTTCTGTAAAAGTTGGCAGTGCAGTAACTATAACGGGAAAGAATTTTATTGGAGTTACCAGCGTTAAACTCGGGAATCTAAATTTGCAGCCACGCGTAATTTCCGCCACTTCAATTGTGGTAGGCATTCCATTTGGAGCGAGCACCGGAAATATTGCTGTGACTACAAATTCAGGGCAGGCAACAAAATCAAAGTTGACCGTTAGCGCGGGTGTGAACCCACCGAAAATCTCTGCCCTAAGTAATTACCTGGGCTCTGAAGGAGATCAGCTTCGCATAACTGGAACCAACATCGGGGCGGCTTCGTCAGTTACATTTTCGGGTCTGCCAGTAAACTTCTCCGTTACTGGATCTGGAACACTATCTGTGCGAGTGCCGAGCAACTCAAGTACAAGCAGATTTATTGTTTATACCGCAGGCGGCTCGGTTAGTTCTCCTATTTACACGGTAATTGGCGCGGGAGATTAGGACAGCGTCTCAAGACAGTGGTTTTGACCAACCTAGATTTAGCAGGCGAAGGCTCTGCCTGGAATCAGTCTCCAGATTGACCGCGAATCTTAGTTTCAGCTAACGAACATGCCTTTAGACCTGGATTCTTGCACCTAATATCAACTCATGCAGGAATCTCAGCTTCGATTGCTAACGCGAGTGCGTGATACTTCCTCACTAACTGTTTTGATTGGGCTTGCTGTTACGGCTACTTTGTCGCAAATTCTCGTTTCGGAAATGAATTGGCAAATTGCCGTGGCTCTCATTGCGCTGGTAATAGGAATACCTCATGGTGCAGTTGACCATCTATTAGCTATTCCTAATCTGTTTAGTATCAAGATGGCAATCTTCCTGCTGAAATATTTATTAGCAACAGGACTTGCAATTTGGTTTATCCTGCAATTTCCCTTGCTGGGATTCCAATTGATCGTATTTTTCAGCGCAGCTCATTTTGGTGTTGGCGATGCCTCATTCTGCATGGAGATCTACCGTAGATCTGACTACATTAAATTTCCTCGTGCCCTGTATGCAATCGCATCAGGATTTACGCCAGTCTTGATACCGCTGGTAAATTCGCACACCGGTCAGGCATTGGAAGAAATAAATCCTCAGTTGCTTGCTTGGGCTGGACCATTTGCTCGGCAAGCATTTTTTGCCTGTATTGCACTAAATCTGATAGTAGCTTCGCTACTTTTCGGCAGGAAGATGTATCGGCCGGCACTTGACCTCCTTATTCTTTTGACCCTCGTGCTAATCGCACCGCCACTGGTCGCCTTCGCAATCTATTTCGGATTGTGGCATGCGGTGCGCCACACCGCACGGCTTACTTTGGAGTTCGGCCCATCGGTGCGTCAGCACGAACTAGGGCAAACCTGGAAAAGTTTCTGGCTTTCAATTCGCGCTGGGCTGCCAGCCGTTGTAATCGTTCTTACTTTAAGTGTTTGGTTAGCATTTTCCAGAACAAGTTCAACGTCAGCAAACTTGCTGTGGTATCTGCTCGTAGTCACTTGGGCGTTGACAGTGCCCCACATGGTCTTGACAGCTCGATCCGATATATCGGCGCTGGGTTACGACAAAGCAAAGGGTGACAACTTTGATAGAGCGGTTCATTAGTTCGACAATTTCTGAATTAACTTGCAAAAGCTTTGCGAGCTAGCAGGTTGTCTGCAACTAAATAATTGCCAGCACATGCTCATACTAGACAGGGACGAGGTTTTACAGGCCTCGCGTTCCGAAATTTAGTCAATTCGGTCATAATTCGAGTGATTGCAGAGGTACTATTAAATTACTTTCGTAAAAAACTGACTGGACGCTTTGCAGGTCCCTTATCGTGGACGGCATTAGCTAAGTGAAATCAGTAACCAAGCAGACATCGGTTCGCGACTACCTTTTTAGAATTATTACTCTGCTTGCCCTAGTTCTGGCTTTAACTGTTCCAAAAGTGCAGGCCGGTCAACTTCAGGATTGCAGCGCATATGGTGACTCCAATTCCATATGTGCGCCCATCTCACAGCTGGCCATGCAACTTAGTGATGGCACATTAGTTGCCACTGGAGGTGGGGTAGCCACCTTGCCTACCACGGCAAACTCTCTGAAGTTTGTCTTTACCTCTAATTCTGCAAATTCTGACAAAGAGGTTTTTGTCCAGTTTTTTGATATCTCTCCAGGACTCACTTTGGTCTTGCCGGCAGAAAAGTGCAGTTCGTCCCAACTCCAGCACTCGGGCTGTGTTGCCAAACTTAATACAAATGGTTCGGTAACAATTCCAATTTCGGTAAGTGGGATCACAGCTGGAAAAGTATTCAAATATCAGATAAATGGTCCAGCAGGCTTCACTTCCGGATTTGTTGTCACCACCTACACATCAAGTGGCACCGTAGGTGCAACTCCTGAAGCTTGTGTCGGTGATACAACAACCGTCTGTGCTCCGATAACTCGAATCTCGCTAACCAGCGCAGGTTCTGCACTTCCAGTTAATTATGACAGCGTCACTGGAGATGGGAGTAGCTACATTGACCAATCAACCAAAAGCATCAATTATAAGTTCACATTTCCATCCGACTATGTGAATAAATTTGTCTTCGTCCAGTTCTTTGACATCACCGGACTCGACCTGACAGTTCCTGGTGGCTCAATTAATTCGACCACCTCTTGCGATCCACAACCTGCAGCCAGTAATGGCTGCAAGATTATGATTGACCAAGCAGGTCTTGCTACTTTTTCAATAAACCTGACCAATAATTCGGCTGCTGCAAACTTTAAATTCAAGATCGCCGGGCCGAATTATGACTCAAAAGTTGTCTTGGTGACAGTAGGAGTTCGCCCGACTACTTCACCTAGTCCCACACCATCTGCAGGTCGAGTGAGTGCAGCGCTTGTTGCAGGAAGGGGCAATTTCACGGTTTCAATAAACAATTCGCCTGGACGCGTGGCAGTCGTTGTATATAAATTTAATGCCAGGACAAAAACCGCAAATTTGAGAATTTACAAAAGCCGACAACAGTTCGTGATCGTCACGCCAAGAGGAAGATGTCAGGTAAAAGTTTCAATCGGCATTTACCATCTCAGCAAAGTACTATTCATTAAATAGCACCGGCCAATCTATGAGAGTTTCAGAATCCATCTGACTGGAACAGCAGTTCGCCTACTACCAGACCAAGCCGCACTTAATTACCCAAACTTGAAATACCGTTCGCTTATCCTGCGCGCGCATCAATTCAGTGCAGTAGCGCTGGTAGCTGTGATGAGACGATTGGCCAGGTAGCAGATGACATCTCGCAGATACCTTCGGGACCATCCTCGTCGTCAATTTGAACACCGACAGGGTCAAAGCCAAACTGCCCGATAGAAGTGAAAAGTGCAAATTCAGTCTCCCAGAGTCCAACAATCAAGGGGAGCAAATTTGTGGCCTGGATCGCCAGCGCGCGACAGCACCAGTTCAACTGATTTCTCCGCAAATTCAGGATTTTCTCCAATTGAACCCCAATATTAACGAGAATCTGACTTCAATCTCACTAGGCTTTCACCTGGAGTGAGTTTGCGAGATCTCGTAGGCAAATTTCCAGTCCTGAATGCTAATTCAGGTTGACCAAATGGCGAAAGGTACCAAATGAGTAAGAATAAAACGTTTGCTCGCGTTGCACTGATTGGCATGGCCACAATCCTGGCCGCATCTAGTCTGACGCCAGCAATGGCAGGATCGACCCCTACAACAGCAATCACCACAAAGCTAGATGCAAATCAGGTTTATTTGGGTGAAGCTCGAGTTTACTCGATTAACTATCGAAAGATTTCTGGAACTGCCGCGAATCTTTCGGTGCCGACAGTAGACATTGCATGCATTAATACAGTTACCGGTGACATCATAAGGACGCTAAAGTCATCAGTTCCTGTTACCGCTGGCAAATGGTCAACTTACATTGAGTTGTATTACATGGATGGCTACCTCTGCCAGTTGCGAGCCTTGCCAACCGGAACATCACCATCGGGCGACACTGCAGCTGCCAAAATCAATTCAGTAAAAAGTTTCACTGGACCGGTCATTCGAACTGGACAGCTTTATTGGTATTACAAGACAATTGGAACTCCAACTTCAATGTGGTCTTATGACGCGGGACTTTACTGGTCTGCATCTAAGGCAAAATTGCAACTTTGGGGCGTTGAAGACGGCGGTTTTTATAGCTGGCAACCTCGCACCGACGAGGGCACCGAAGGTCGCAATATTGTTAATGGTCTTTTCTCCACTTATCGCCCAAGTATGACAGGACCAACTGGAAATTCTGAGGCAAACCTGATTGTTGATGGTGCACAGGCATTTCACCCGTACTACATGGACTACAACGACTTTAATATGGCTAATCCTGATGCTAATAATGCCCGTTACGACATAAGCATTGATCCTAAAACTGGCCAGATCTCATACAGCGAAACGGCACCGTTGTTTAAGTGTGAAAAGCCAGAAAGCGGTCGGGTGTACAGCTATTTGTCTGACTGCCCAGATGACCTAACCGTCAAGGTGGGTGTTTCTTGGAAGCATGAAGTCGAAATCAATACAGACGGCACTGTTGCCTTGACAACAGATACCTTTACTAGCGAAGACAAAAAGAAGCACACTGTCAAACTTGATATCTATTCAAGTTTCAGTGGCATAGATGGTGTTCGCTATGGAAAGACCGGCGCATTTGGTTCGATCTCTTCCGATGCAAAGACAAAGTTGGCTGGACTAGGTGCCAAGTATCGCACTGCAGATCCTACTTCGATGAGCAATCCCGTAGTACAGATTGTCTACACAACTGCTCCAGTAACCACTTGGGTCAGTTACACCACTTTCTATTCTCGCTACAACATCTCAGTTGCAGCTGGCAAGAGTAGTTCGGTCAAGGCGGGAGCCACATTAATTACGGATGACACCAAAGCAGCAGCACAGATCACCGCGGCTGGTAAGTAAATTCAGTAACTAATCTCGAAGGTGGCCTGATCTTTGATTGGGCCACCTTCTCTATTGATGACAATGAAACCTTTGCTTGAATCTTTACCCAAAATTGGCGAGGCAACCTTTTTCCGGATTCGCAGTTAGCGGGCAACCAGTGCTTTGGGAGATCGAGAAACTGCAAATATCGCATTTTGTAGCGTAAGCACTATCCGATTTCCACTAGAATTAACATCTGTTGGCACAAATTTCAAAAGAAGGTTAAAAATGCGTCGAACCATCGCGATTATTGCAATTTTCGCTTTAGGACTTTGCGGTATCGGATTGACCACAGCTGCGAATGCTGCCGCTATTGGTCCATACAACGGTACCAGTGGCACGGTCAACTGCTCTACCTCAGGCACCGTCACTATCACCAACAATGTACTCACGACGGGCAGGACCTGTTCAGGCACTGTCACAATTCCATCTGGCGTGACGAGCATCGGCGCTAGCGCATTCATGAGCGCAACTTCCCTTACAGGGCTCACGATTCCCGCAACGGTCACAACTATCGGTGCAAATGCATTTTATATGGCTAGGGCGCTAACAAGTATCAGTATCCCAGCAGGTGTCACTAGTTTTAGCGCTACTGCACTCAAGGGCACGAGCGCATTGACGAGCATCACCGTAGATTCTGGCAATGCCAACTATTCATCAACGGATGGTGTTTTATTTGACAAACTCGGTAAAACTTTAATCGCGTACCCAATCAAAAAATCTGACACTAGCTACTCAATCCCTTCAGGAACCACGACAATCGGGGACGCTGCGTTCTTCATGCAGGCCACACTTACTAGTGTCACCATCCCAACAAGCGTTACTGCCATCGGTAACGATTCGTTTTATGCCGCAACTGCTCTTACAAGTATCACCATCCCAGATGGTGTAACTAGCATTGGAAATAATACTTTCAGCAGCGCTACCAAGCTCGCCAGAGTTTCACTTCCAACTAGCCTTAGGACCATCGGTATCAGTGCGTTTGCTAACACCAGCCTTGGTGACGAAGTTTCTGGAAGCCTTTTGATTCCCGAAGGTGTCACAAGCATTGGTGCCAATGCTTTCAGTGGCGCAATGAATCTTGTCAGCATCAGCCTCCCATCCACTTTGGGAACCTTGGGTGATGGCGCATTTAGCGGCACACAGTCTCTTGAACAGATTACTGTCGCCGATGCCAATGGCGTATATTCATCAGTTGAAGGCGTCTTGTTTAATAAGGACCGCACGACCCTGATTACTTACCCTGTGCGAAAGAGCAATACGTCGTACGTTATTCCAACAGGCGTCAAAAACATCTCACAAGGTGCGTTTTATGCCGCCACCACGCTTACCAGTGTCACAATTCCAGACGGCGCTCTAAGTATCGGCGATAACGCCTTCTTTGCATCTTCACTTACCAGCGTCACAATCCCGTCAAGTGTTACCTCTTTAGGCACCAGCGCTTTCTATAATTCTTCAGCGCTGGCAACCGTTACTCTTGGATCGGGCTTGCTCAGACTCGGCAGCTATGTATTTGGTAACTGCGCTGCGCTCACCAGTATCACCATCCCACCAAACGTAACGACCATTGAGGATAGTGCGTTCGCTGGCGCCACATCTTTATCTACTGTTTCCATTCCAGCAAGTGTCACAGCACTCGGAATGGGCGTATTTAGCGGCGACACGGCGCTATCTAGCATCACAGTTGATCCAGCTAATCCTAATTACTCGTCAGTTGCAGGTGTTCTCTACAACAAAGCTGCGACTACGCTCATCCAGTATCCAGCCAAGAAGAGTGATACTCACTTCACGGTTCCAACTGGAGTCACCACGATTGGCAGCAGCTCATTCAATGGCGCCTCTACGCTGACCAGCCTCATGATTCCGGCAAGTGTTCAGACCGTAGAGGAAAGTGTTTTCAATGGTGCAAGTTCATTGCGCAATGTCTACTTCCTGGGAAATGCTCCCATCAGTGCTTTCGGTGCATTCTCGGGGATCGCTTCAGATCCAAAGGCGTTTATTAGGACTAGCGCAACCGGATTTGGAAATGTTGGAGATCCATGGAACACGCTAACGATTGATCAGTTCGACTACTTAGTTACGTACAGTTCAGTTGATGGCGCTAACATCACGCCGAACTGGATGAAGAGTGGAAGTGCAATTCCAACGGCCCCAACTTTGCCTTTGCGGGTTGGCTACACATTTGCCGGTTGGTCAGCCACCGATGGTGGATCAGTAGTTACATTCCCATATACGCCTGTAGCAGATACCGTGCTTTACGCCAAGTGGAACAAGAATCCGGTGGCAGCGGTGGCCACCACAGTGCCATCAATTAAGGGCAAAGCTATTGCATCAGCTAAAGGTAAGTACAAATTAACTGCCAACAAGGGAGTCTGGACTGGCGATCCAGTGCCTGCGCTAACTTACCAGTGGTATGCCTGCACCGGACAGGTGAAGAGCGCTGCTAGTGCGGTGCCAAAATCTTGTAAGAAGATCGCAAAGGCCACCAAGCCAACCCTTGCTGTAATCAATGCATTCAAAGGAAAGTTCATAGCTGTAGCCGTAACAGGAACAGTAGCTGGAACACCGGCGACAGTTTCTCTTTCTAAGAGTTCAGCCAAGGTCAAGTAACCTATTACGGGGTTTAACTGGGGCTGAGTATCCATCTCACCTACCGGATGAGGCGAGGGACTTAGCCCCAGTTGGCTCTGTGGCCAGAAATTTGCAACTAATTCTTTTCCTGAATTTTCGTTTGGCGTGTCACCTAACGGTCAAACATGAACATTTTCCCCATTTTCTAAGGGTCAAAATTCGGTCTGAGCCACGACCCTGATAAACATCAACTGAGAGAGGACTCACTGATAGTATCTTTCAGAACTTGGCACAAAAGTATTTTCAGGAGACAAAGTAATGACCACTCAAACTAGTCGTGTAATAAAGAATTTCATAAGTTTGTTAACCATTATTCTGTGTAGCAGCCTGCTACTTACGGCTGTTGGAGCACAAAGCGCTCGGGCTGCCGATCCAGTCTTCACAACTTCTGACAACGGGGATGACACGGTGACTATCACTGGCTGTACCGACTGTCCCGACGATCTGGTTATCCCAAGTGCCATCTCTGGAAAATCAGTAACGGCCATAGGGACAGCGGCGTTTTTTAATGGGACCTTGGAGTCTGTTTCCATCCCAGATTCTGTGGTCAGCATCGGCCGCCTTGCATTTGCCGGCAACTGGTTAAGCTCTCTTGTTCTTCCGAATTCAGTAACTAGCGTTGGCTCTGGGGCATTTGCGAGCAATGATCTCGGCTATCAAGGGTCCGTCACCCTGTCAAACTCGCTTGCCCGCATAGGCACTGGTGCATTTGCACAAAATGCGTTTTCGTCACTGACGATTCCCGCGTCAGTTAAATACATCGGTCCTTCAGCATTCAGTAACTCCTTCTACACCAACGGCCCGACAGGTGTGAGCGAACTTTCCCTTACATTCCTGGGAAATGCTCCGGAACTTGATGCTCCCATCCTGCACAACTCTGGATTGTCGTTTATTACTGTGCCCAATGACGCCACCGGCTGGGGTTCTACTTTTTCCGAGATTCCCGTGAAATTCGTCTCGGGATCCACTCCGTCAACAAGCGCATCACCTTATCCAAACCCGACGGCTTCTGTGGCGTTTGACTACGAGGTACACAAGGATAACTCAACTGCAACCATTACCGGCTGTAAAGCTAACTGCGGTGCAACCAATCTAGTTATTCCTGCGACTGTCCGAGACAATGTCAGCAATGACACCTTGAATGTTACTTCGATTGCTTTTGGGGCATTTGCTTACAATGCATCGCAGTCAGTGACAATTCCGAATTCTGTGACCAGTATTGGCGAGTATGCCTTTACTTCATCTCGGACAACATCAGTAACGCTTCCAACTTCAATTACCAGTATCAGTGAAGGTCTCTTTCAGCACTCTGCCTTAACCAGTTTGACGATTCCTTCGTCTGTAACGGATATCGGCAACCGTGCCTTCGGTAATAACAAGATAGCGAATCTGACAATTCCCTCATCGGTAACGAATATTGACAGTGGTGCCTTTTACTTGAACAGTCTCACAACTCTCACAATTCCCAAGTCGGTCAAAACCATCGGAAGTTGGGCATTTGGTGCAAATAATCTGTCGCAGTTAACAATTCCGGCGCCTGTCAATGAGATTGGTGCTTCTGCATTTCGATCCAACAACTTAACTTCGGTGACGTTCTCAGGCAATGCCCCAACCGTAGGCGCGAGTGTTTTTGATGAAAATCCAGCGCTCAGGTTCGTCATCGTGCCTCTTGATGCGACCGGCTTTGGGGCGACTTTTGCTGGCTTAGCAGTGAAGTCAGTTCCGGAATATAAATCTGGCACCCACATAAGAGGAATTCCAAAGGTTAATAAGATTCTCACAGCAAAGCCTGGCACTTGGGCAGGGACCGCACCATTTACCTACACCTATCAGTGGTACAGCTGTAAAAAGTCAGTTAGATCTGTGGTGAAGACTGGCAAGGTCCCTAGTGGGTGCACGGCTATATCGGGTGCCATTAAATCAAGTTTCAAGTTAACAGCAAAGCAGAAGAAAGCATTCATCTCTGCATTGATCTCGGCTGATAACGGCGCTAAGAACGTAAAGGTTCTTACTGCCTCTGTTGGGGCAGTGAAGTAACTAGGTTAATCTGCCAACTTTTCTGAATACGAGGTAGATTGCCGCAAGGTCAACTCGTTGACTTTTAACGAAGATTGGAATCAACGAAATCTAAAGAATGCTGACGATATTAGGGTGCATTTCTTTGAGATGGGTTTGCGACCACTTGCCAAGCTCTTCAAGTACCGGACGCAGAGCTAATCCACTGGGCGTAAGTCGGTAGGAGTTATTGCGAGAAGCACGATCTGGTTCCACATGTTCGATAATGCCAATTGAAGAGAGCCATTTCAATCTAGCAGCCAAGATGTTGGTAGATATCCCTTCAGGTGACTCGCCAAATTCAGAGTAGGTACGTGTGCCGTGCTCAAATAGATCGCGGACAATAACTAGTGACCACTTATCACCGAGCACATCAAGCCCCGATGCGATGGGGCATACGGAACGCCACTCGAGATAGCCCGCATCAGAGTTCATTGGTATCCACTTCCTACTTTGATATTGACTTTGCCATTTCTACAAAAGTTGTATCTAGGGGAGTTGGTTCCCACTTGAGAACATCGTAGGTCGCTTGATTGTCATACGAGATCCTGACACCCAATTGCGGCACCATTCCCTTTGCCTCACGATCAAAAAGAGCCATGAACTTGATGGCAAAGTTGGGTGCTTTACGCGAAGGCACCTTTGAATAACCTGCGTCTTTTAGAACTCCTGCTAGATGTGCCATCGCTATTGGCTGTTCAGTCGCCGCGATGAAACGCTTGCCCGCAGCGTCTGGGCTTTCTAGAGCGGCCACATGAAGCCGAGCAACGTCACGAACATCAACCATACTCATGGCAATGTCAGGAATCATCGGCATCTTTCCAGCAATCAAATCAGAAAACAGTGACTCACTTTGCCCATCGCCCACGGCTCCGAGTGGCGGCCCCAAGATAAAGCCTGGGTTGATTGCTACGAGCTCCATTGAAGTACCCGTGACAAACTCCCAAGCTGCTCGCTCGGCCAGAGTCTTACTCTTGGCGTATGCACCGATTTTGGCCTCAATATTTGACCAAGCATCCGTGTCGTAACGACCACTAGGTAGGCCAGATGTCATCGCAACTACCGATGATGTCAGGACGACTCGCTTCACCCCAGCATTCTTAGCAGCGGCAAGTACACGCCGAGTACCTTGAACTGCAGGTCTGATCATGTCATTTTCATCTTTTGGTTCAGCCAAAAAGAAAGGTGATGCTAGGTGCATGACGAAGTCACAGCCAGCGACAGCCTCATTCCAGCCAGCATCAGACAACAGGTCAGCTTCAACAAAGGTGAGCTTATCTACTGGGGCCACCGAAGCTAGGGATGCTTTTGGAGCAGAGGACTTAGAGAGCGAGCGAACAGTACCTACTACTTCATAGCCGTTGTTAAGTAACTGTGCCGCTACGTGTTGGCCGACATAGCCGCTGATTCCAGTAACGAGAACTCGTTTTGTCATTGGTGCAATCCTTTGCCTGATTGAAGATATTTTGCTTGTAGAACATAGCCTACGACTTAACTTGCAAAACGCAAGTTAAGGCTCTATTGTCGGAAACAGACATCAACCAACCAGGAATTCAGGAGTTATACATGAGCGAAGAGTCAAAGCCGGCATACGGCTTGGTACAAATCAACATAACCGATCAGGCAGAATTCATGGAGCGCTACGCCCAGCACGTGTTCCCAATTCTTGCAAAGTGGGGCATTGAGATGATTGCAGGATCAGCAACCCCAACTACTAAAGAAGGTTCATTCACTGGAAATTGGGCAGCAGTTCTTCGTTTCCCAAGCATGGCTGTAGCTGAAGAATGGTATGTATCTGATGACTATGCACCCTACAGAGATTTGCGCATGAATGAACTGACCGACTCAGGCAGTTTGGTATTCATCGAGGGCATGTAAGCGCGAAATTATCTGAACACAGCGCCGTGGCAAGCGCGGTTGCTGCCCAAGTTGCCGCCTGCTTCAGAAACTCGATAGATAATCCCTTAATGGTGGGACTCGAACCCACGACCAATGGAGGGTTTGTACTCTGCAATCGCCGTAGGTAATACTTTCGGTGTTTGTGGACAACTAATTCAACAATATTGCGACAGATCGTATTGTTTACGCGTGCTCCCCATTCAACTTAGCTCAGCGTTTCTTCTTGCTCAATATTTATGTGGCGCATAATATGGAAAGGAAACTAGTTCGGTTTGCCAAATCGGCGCGGAAGCATCGAATTGGCAAAGCACACGTGCTTCATGTTCTTGAAAAATACGAGCCGACAATCGTATTAGCGCCAGAAACTAAAGATTCGCATCTTCTTTGGACTGGGATGGACGATCGCGGCTTAGAACTTGAAGTGGTAGCAGTAATGCTGGCTGAATACCTTCTGGTCATTCACGTAATGCCACGAACTTTTAGAAGGAGATGACGATGGCAAAGCCTCAAAAGAAATACGTTTTAGGTAAAGATGTCGATTTGGATCGAGAAGTGGTCCGGGACAAAAATGGCAAACGCATCACAAGCAAAAGAGCTGAAAAAAT